>NZ_JBYTEG010000008.1:0-71491 GCF_058792255.1 Cupriavidus sp. CPT47-8839-RL05A
ATTGCGGCTTGCGGTTTACAACTGCTTCGGCGGCTAACAATGAAAAATGCCGTTCAGTCTTAACTGAACGGCATTACGCCCTTCAGGGCGCTTTTTTTGTTGTCGCGTACCGCCCGCTACAGCGCGCAGGTGCGAAAGCCAATGAAGGACAGATCATCCTCCGGCAAGCGCGCCCACCTTGCCCGCACGTGGCGCAGCCGCGCGGGGCTGGCGAACGACACACCGCGCACCGCCTGGTGCGAGCCGAAGCGCCCCACCACCTCGCTGTCTGACGGCGCGGCGGCAAACCCGGCGTACGGCTCGTAGGGCGTGGCAGTCCACTCACGCAGCGCCCCCCACTGCAGGCCGCGGTTCTGCGTCGCGGCAAGCTCCCATTCCGATTCCGCCGGCAGGCGCCGTCCCGCCCACACGCACCACGCCTGCGCCTCGTACAGCGTGACATGGCGCACCGCCTCATCCGGATTGAGCGTGCGCAGCGTGCCGAAGCGCTCCACCATCCAGGCGCGCGATTCCGGATGGCGCGACCAGTAGCGCGGCGCCGAGCGTTCCTGCGTCATCAGCCACTGGCGCCCCGCTGCCGACCACCACGCCGGGTGCTCGTAGCCGCCGTCCTCGACGAACTCGAGAAACTGCGCGTTGCTGACCGGCGCCATGTCCATTTCAAACGCGGGCACGTAGGTGGGTTGCGGCGGCAGCTCATCGGGCCAGGCAAAGCCGTCGGGATCGCTCCAGCCGAGCGTGAAGCGGCCGCCCGGGAAATGCAGGGTGCCGCCATGCCCCGCAGGCTGCACCGGACCAGCCCCGATGGCCTCCGCGGGCGCCATGCCCAGCGCCTGCAACAGCGCGGCCACGCCTTCGCCCTGGGCATCTTCATGCAGCAGCGCGCGGCGGTACGGGTACAGGGTCAGGTCGCTGTCGTCGGCCAGCAGCGCAATCCGGCGCAGCACGCCGTCGAGCACGTCGGCGGCGTAGCGCTTGACCACCGCGACGTCGGGCAGCGTGACCTCCCAGCGCTCGTCGGGGCCGATGCGGTCCGGGTCGAACCACTCGTCGGCGCCGTCCAGCAGCGACGGCTCGGACGCCACCGGCACCGGCACGCCGCCGCGGTCCACCTGGCGCACGCCGCGCAGGCACCACCACTCCGCATGCCAGGCCACGTGCCCGAGCGTCCACAACGGCGGATCGGCATCGTACTGATGCGGCACGTCCCAGGCGCGGCGCGTCTGCCCGAACGGTGCCAGCCACGCCAGCGTACGGTTGCGCGCATCGACCAGCGCCTGCGCCAGCCCTTCGCGCGGCAGCCGGCGCGGGTCGGACCAGGCCGCCTTGCCGCCGGTGAAGTAGAGATCGGGAAGCATGGGGAAGCCGCTCATCGGGAAAGTCCGTGCAGGGGAGTGAACAGTGGACAGGCAGTGACCGAAGCAGGCAACTGCTGGCCTGGCGCTCGCACGCCAGGCCGGCCGCGGCCATTATGACACTACCTGCCATCCCTGCCGGATGACGCCCGCGCGGGCGGATCAGCCGCGCGCGTGGAACACGGCGAACCAGCCGCTCGGGTCGGTCCAGTACACCGGGTCGTCAAACCCGGCGGCTTCCAGCAAGAGCGTGAAGTCCTCCGGGCGGTACTTGTAGGAGTCCTCGGTATGGATCCGTTCGCCGGCGGCAAATTCGCGCGCGCCGCCCTGCCACTGCACGCGCACGTCGCGGCACGCCTGCAGGTGCATCTGGATGCGCGAGGCCGCGCGGTCGAAGCTCGCCACATGGCGCCAGTCGTCCAGCGAGAAATCCGTGCCGACGATGCGGTTCACGTTGCGCAGCACGTTGCGGTTGAACGCGGCGGTCACGCCCAGCGCATCGTCATAGGCAGACACCAGCGTGGCTTCATCCTTGTGCAGGTCGACCCCGATCAGCACGCCGTCGCCGCGCCCGGCCGCGCCGCGCATGCGCTGCAGCAATGCCAGGGCCTCGACCGGGGCGAAATTGCCGATGCTCGAGCCCGGATAGAAGAACAGCCGCCTGCCGCGCCTGACGTTGGCGGGCAGATCGAACGGCGCACACAGGTCGGCGCCCAGGCCCAGCATCGGAATGTCGGGATGCTGTTGCTGCAGCGACGACAGCGTCGCGCGCAGGAACTCTATGGAGATATCCAGCGCCACGTACTGTGCCGGGCGCAGGGTGCCAAAGAGCCTGGCAGCCTTTTCGCAATTGCCCGCACCCAGGTCCACCAGCACGCAGCCGCTGCCGGCACGCGCGGCAATGGCGGGCGCCGCGCTGGCAAAGATCGCGGCCTCGGTGCGGGTCGGGTAGTACTCTGGCAGGTCGGTGATGGCTTCGAACAGGCGCGAGCCCAGCACGTCGTAGAAGAACTTGGGGCTGATGACGGCCTGCCTGGCACGCAGCCCGGCCAGCACCTGCTCGCGCAGCGCGCCGCTGTCCTCGCGGTACTGCTGCACGAACTCCGGCTGGGGCGGCTGCCGGTGCGCGCGGCCATTGGCCAGCGCGACCAGGGCGGGCGGTGCGGGCGGTGCGGCCGCATGGCCGTTGTGGTGGTTCAGGGGTGGGAGAGGTGTCTGCGGGGCTTTTTTCTGGAAGGGGGTATTCGGCGGATTCGGGACAGCCGGCATGTCGTTTCCTTGTGTGGTCGCGAATGGTCACTGCTTCACTGCGTATTCCCCAAGGCCGCGCTGTGCATGTCGTGCGCGCCGGTCTCCGCAACGCCTCCCTGTGCCGTCCGGGACGCATCGGGCGAAGCCGAACTTAAAGGATAGGCCCATCCGGCGGATCGCGCACCGCCCGATCGCCGGATGCGCCGCACGCAGCACATCAAAAACCTTGAGTCAGTATCTTTCCTAATGGGGCATATCCCTTGCAGTTCGTTTATAATCCCGCCCAGCGCGGCCCCGAAACGGGTCGTGTCCCTCAAAGGGGAGTAGCTCCGGGGCCCATGCCCTTAGCACAATCGTCATTCCGGGACCCTTGTCCCCGGTTGTGCTGACTACCGGCGTGCATACCGCGCCAGTGGTCGAGCAAGACCTTTGCAACCTGGACTTCATGGTTTGCAAAGGCGCCCCCACGCTCCCGTGCTACGTGAATCCAGGCGAACCCGATACGCGCACTTGCGCTGATTTGTACCCTGAGGAGAGTTCATGGAGTGGTTTACCGATCTGTTCACGATGCAGTTCCTGACGGCACTGCTGTCCATCGTCGTCATTGACCTGGTGCTGGCTGGCGACAATGCCATCGTGATCGCCCTGGCGGCGCGCAACCTGCCCGCCCACCTGCAGAAAAAGGCCATCATCTGGGGTACCGTCGGTGCCGTGGTGGTGCGCTCGGCCATGACGATCGGCGTGGTCTGGCTGCTGAAGATTCCGGGGCTGATGCTGATCGGCGGCCTGGCGCTGGTGTGGATTGCCTACAAGCTGCTGTCCGACGAAGGCGACGGCGAGGGGCACGGTTCGGGCGCCTCGACCCTGTGGGGCGCAATGAAGACCATCATCATCGCCGACGCGGTGATGGGCGTGGACAACGTGCTGGCCGTGGCCGGCGCCGCGCACGGCAGCTTCCTGCTGGTGGTGCTGGGACTGCTGATCAGCATCCCGATCGTGGTGTGGGGCTCGAGCCTGGTGCTCAAGCTGATGAGCCGCTTCCCGATCATCATCTACCTGGGCGCGGGCGTGCTGGCGTTCACGGCAGTCAAGATGATCGTGCACGAGCCGATGATCAAGGCGTTCTTCGAAGCCAACCCGGTGGTCAACTGGGGCCTGTACGTGCTGATCGTCGGCGGCGTGCTGGGCGCCGGCTACCTGGTGCAGAAGCGCCGCGTGCAGCAACCGGCCGGCAGCCACTAAGGCGGCAAGCCGTGCCAGGCATGGCCGGGGCACCCGCCCCGGCCATGCCGCTGAAGGGCCATCCTGAGGGATGGCCCTTTTGCTTTAAAATGCCAGCTTTGCGGGACCAGTGCCCGCGTCACTCCCGATCCCGCCCCGCGCCGATGAAACAGTACCTCGACTTCATGCGCCATGTGTACGAGCATGGCACCGACAAGGCCGACCGCACCGGCACCGGCACGCGCTCGGTGTTCGGCTACCAGATGCGCTTCGACCTGCGCGCAGGCTTCCCGGTGGTGACCACCAAGAAGCTGCACCTGAAGTCGATCATCTATGAACTGCTGTGGTTCCTGCAGGGCTCGACCAACGTGCGCTGGCTGCAGGAGCACGGCGTCACCATCTGGGACGAGTGGGCCGACGAGAACGGCGAACTGGGCCCGGTCTACGGCTCGCAATGGCGCTCGTGGCCGGCGCCGGACGGCCGCCATATCGACCAGATCACCGAGCTGGTGGCGCAGATTCGCGCCAACCCGGATTCGCGCCGCCTGATCGTATCGGCCTGGAACGTGGCCGACATCCCGCGCATGAAGCTGCCGCCCTGCCACGCGTTCTTCCAGTTCTACGTGGCCGATGGCCGGCTGTCGTGCCAGCTCTACCAGCGCAGCGCCGATATCTTCCTGGGCGTGCCGTTCAATATCGCCAGCTATGCGCTGCTGACCCACATGATGGCGCAGCAGACCGGGCTGGAAGTGGGCGACTTCGTCTGGACCGGCGGCGACTGCCACCTGTACAACAACCATTTCGAGCAGGTGCAGACCCAGTTGGCGCGCGAGCCGCTGGCGCTGCCGCAACTGAAGATCCTGCGCAAGCCCGACAGCATCTTCGACTACCGCTACGAAGACTTCGAACTGGCCGGCTACCAGTCGCACGCCGCCATCAAGGCACCGGTGGCCGTATGACGCTGCTGACACTGGTGGTCGCCCGCGCCCGCAACAACACCATCGGCCGCGACAACGCGCTGCCTTGGCGCCTGCCGGAAGACCTGGCGCACTTCAAGCGCACCACCATGGGCGCGCCGGTGATCATGGGCCGCAAGACCTGGGATTCAATCGGCCGCCCGCTGCCGGGGCGCCGCAATATCGTGGTCAGCCGCAACCCGGACCTTCGCATCGAGGGTGCCGAGGTGGCGGCCTCGCTGGAAGACGCCCAGCGCCTGTGCGTGGGCGCGGAGCAGATCTTCCTGATCGGCGGCGCGCAGCTCTACGCCGAGGCCATGCCGTGCGCGGACCGGCTGGTGGTGACCGAGATCGACGCGGATGTGGAAGGCGATGCCTTCTTCCCGGCGATCGACCGCACCCAATGGGTGGAGACCGCGCGCGAGACGCATCATTCGGAGGCCAATGGCTTCGACTATGCCTTCGTCACGTACGAGCGGCCGCCGTCGGACGAGTCGTAAGCCGTTGCGCGGGCAATAAAAAAGCAGGCCGTCCGGCCTGCTTTTTCTTTGGGCGGCGCGCGCCGCTCAGGTGCCGGCAATCGTCATCTGCTCAAGCAGGATCGAGCCCGTTTCCTTGGTGCCGCGCACCAGCGCATCCGCGCCGATAGCGACGATCTGCTGGAACATCTCGGCCATATTGCCGGCGATGGTGATTTCCTCCACCGGGTACTGGATCACGCCATTCTCGACCCAGTAGCCCGAGGCGCCGCGCGAATAGTCGCCGGTCACGTAGTTGACGCCCTGCCCCATCAGCTCGGTCACCAGCAGGCCGGTGCCGAGCTTGCGCAGCATCGCCGGGAAATCGTCGCCGGGCTCGGTCAGCGAGCTGGTCAGTGTCAGGTTGTGCGAGCCGCCGGCGTTGCCGGTGGTCTGCATGCCGAGCTTGCGCGCGGAATAGGTCGACAGGAAATAGCCCTGCACCACGCCGTCGCGGACCACGTCGCGGGCGCGGGTGCGCACGCCTTCCTCGTCGAACGGGGCGCTGCCCATGGCGCCGGGGGTGTGCGGCTGCTCATGGATCTGGATATGCGGAGCAAACACGGCCTGGCCCAGCGAATCGCACAGGAACGTGGATTTGCGGTACAGCGCGCCGCCCGACACCGCCTGCACGAAGGCGCCCAGCAGCCCCGCGGCCAGCGGCGCCTCGAACAGCACCGGGCAGCGGCGCGTGGACAGCTGGCGCGCCTGCAGCCGCGCCAGCGCGCGCTCGGCGGCGTAGCGGCCGATGTCCTCGGGCGCGGCCAGCGCCAGCGGCGAGCGCTTGGACGAGTACCAGTCATCGCGCTGCATGCCGCTGCCGCTGCCGGCGATCGGCGCGCACGAGATGAAATGGCGCGAATACGGGTAGCCGCCCGAGAAGCCGCGCGTGGTCGCCAGCACGAACTGCGAATGCTGCGCCGACACGCTGGCGCCGTCGCTGTTGCGGATGCGCGGCGACACCGCGAAGGCGGCGGCCTCGGCGCGGGTGGCAATGTCGATGGCGCGCTCGGCGTCCAGCGCCCAGGGGTGGAACAGTTCCAGGTCCTGCGGCGCGCGTTCCAGCAGTTCTTCCTCGGCCAAGCCGGCGCAATCGTCCTCGGCCGTGAAGCGGGCGATGTTGTAGGCGGCCTCGGCGGTGGCGCGCAGCGCGGCCGCCGAGAAGTCCGAGGTGCTGGCATTGCCGCGGCGCTTGCCGATCATGACCGTGACCCCGACCACCTTGTCGCGGTTCTGCTCGATGGTTTCCACCTGCCCCTTGCGTACCGATACCGACAGGCCGCTGCCTTCGGAGATCTCGGTGGCGGCGTCGGTCGCCCCAAGTTCGCGTGCAACGCGCAGCACATCGGCGGCCATCTCGCTGAGCTGGGCCTGGGTGTAGGTGAAGTGCGCGGTCTGTTCTGCGATCTGGTCCATGCTGGGCGGGTGTCATCAAAAGTCCAAGCGGCAATCATAGCAAGATAAAATGCCGGGCATGACGCGAAATTCCCGTAATCCGAATGGCTCGCGCTTTCCTGGAGGCTTTGCGCCCGAACCGGAAGACGACGAACCGAAAAGCAAGTCGCAGCGCAAGCGCGACATGACCGCCCTGCAGGACCTTGGCGCCGAGCTCGAAGCCCTGGCCAAGGACCGCCTGGCGCGCGTGCCCATGCCCGAAGCGCTGGCCGACGCCATCCACCAGGCCCGCCGCATCAACAGCCACGAGGGCAAGCGCCGCCAGATGCAGTTCGTGGGCAAGATCATGCGCGGCCTCGAGGACGAAGAGGTCGAGGTGATCCGGCAAGCGCTGGAGGGCTTCAAGGGCACCAGCAAGGCCGAAACCGCCCGCATGCACCTGATCGAGCGCTGGCGCGAGCTGCTGCTGGCCGACGACGCGGCGCTGACGCGCTTCCTCGCCGAGCACCCCGGCATCGACGTGCAGGCGCTGCGCAACACCATCCGCAACGCGCGCAAGGAAAAGGAGCAAGGCAAGCCGCCGCGCTATTTCCGCGAGCTGTTCCAGGCCATCAAGACGGCGCTGGACGCGAAGGATGGCAAGGCCGGCGCCGCCGCGGACCAACCCCCTACCCCGGAGCCCGAGGCATGACCCAGACCACGCAGCCGGTAGTCCGCAACCATCCCGATGAACTCGTTGTCGGCTTCGTTTCGATCTCGGACCGCGCCTCGGCCGGCACCTACCAGGACGAAGGCATCCCGGCGCTGCGCGAGTGGTTCGGGCGCACGCTGACCACGCCCTGGCAGGCGGTGGAGCGGCTGATCCCGGACGAGCAGGCGCAGATCTCGCGCACCCTGATCGACCTGGTCGACGTGGCCGGCTGCGACCTGGTGCTGACCACCGGCGGCACCGGCCCGGCGCGCCGCGACGTGACGCCCGAGGCCACGCTGGCCGTGGGCACCAAGGAAATGCCCGGCTTCGGCGAGCAGATGCGCCAGGTCAGCCTGCATTTCGTGCCGACCGCGATCCTGTCGCGCCAGGTGGCGGTGATCCGCGAGACCGCCAGCCGCGCCGCGCTGATCGTCAACCTGCCCGGCCAGCCGCGCGCCATCCGCGAGACCCTGGAGGGCCTGCGCGATGCCGATGGCAAGGCCGTGGTGCAAGGGATCTTTGCTGCGGTGCCGTATTGCATCGACCTGATCGGCGGCCCCTACATGGAAACCGACGAAGCCATCGTCAAGGCCTGGCGCCCGAAGAACGCCGTGCGGGCCAAGCCCGCGGCGTAAACGCCAATCCCCGCAGGCGCCCGCCTGCGGGCTCCCCTCCCCGCGCCTCAGCGCAAGCCCAGGTACAACCCCACCGGCACGAACACCACCGCGGCGATATTGCCCAGCAGCACGATCGACGCCACCTGGTCCGGCTCCTGCCGGAAATGGTCCGCCACCAGGAAGTTCAGCACTGCCGGCGGCAGCGCGGCAAACACAAAGAGCAGGCCACGCTGCAATTCGGTCAGCGGCACCCACTGCGCCAGCAGCAGCGCCACCGCGATTCCCGTCAGCGGGCAGGCCGCGGCGCCGACCAGGCCCATGCCCCAGTTGCGCAGGCTGACGTCCTTCATGCGCACGCCCAGTGCAAACAGCATCAGCGGCACGGTGGCGTCGCCCAGCAGCTTGACCGACTGGTAGACCGGGTCCGGCAGCGTGAACCATGGCCGCGCCAGCGCCAGCGCCACGCCCGCCACGGTGGCCAGCACCATGGGGTTGCGCGCGATCTGCGCCATCGACGCATGGCGGTTGACGATCTTCATGCCGATGGTGAAGTGCATCAGGTTCGATGCCGCGAACAGCGCCACCGCCGGCGCCAACCCAGCCGGACCGAAGGCAAATACCGACAGCGGCAGGCCCATATTGCCGCAGTTGTTGAACATCATCGGCGGCACGAAGGTGCGCGGATCGGCCTTCAGCAGCCGCGCCAGCGCCCACGCCAGCACGCCCGAACCCAGCACCACCGCCACCGCGCAGCCCAGCAGCACCAGCTGGTCGGCCAGCACGAAATCCTTGCTGACGAAGGCCGACACCACCAGCAGCGGCGCGATCACGTCCAGCGTGGCGCGGTTGATGCCGGCCATGTCCGGATGGGCCTTGCGCCCGTACAGCCACCCGACCAGGATGATCAGGATGACCGGCGTGATGATGGAGACGATGCGCTCAAGCATGGGCAGGCGGGCGGGACGCGCCCCGGCGGCGGCCGCCCCGTGCGGACGGCCCGTCGCTTGCAGTGGGTTGTTGTTCCGGGAGCAGCCGGCCCCGCTTATTGCGCGGGCGTGTCGGCGGCCGGCGCGTCCGCTGCCGGTGCGGCGCCCGGCGCGGTGTGACGGATAAAGTGCGTGCGGTAGTAGCGCAGTTCTTCGACCGATTCCAGGATGTCGGCCAGCGCCGTATGCAGCTGGCGCTTGATAAAGCCCTTGTGGATGGCCGGCTCCCAGCGCTTGCACAGCTCCTTCAGCGTGGACACGTCCAGGTTGCGGTAGTGGAAGAACGCCTCCAGCTTGGGCATGTAGCGCGCCATGAAGCGGCGGTCCTGGCAGATCGAGTTGCCGCACATCGGCGACTTGTTGGCCGGCACCCAGCGCTTGAGGAAGGCCAGCAGCTCGGCCTCGGCCTGCTCTTCGGTCAGGGTCGATGCCTTGACCTTGTCGATCAGGCCCGAGCGGCCGTGGGTGCCCTTGTTCCAGTTGTCCATGCCATCGAGCACGGCGTCGCTCTGGTGGATCACCAGCACCGGGCCTTCGGCCAGGATATTGAGTTCGGAGTCGGTAACGACGATCGCGATTTCGATGATGCGATCGGTATCCGGCTGCAGGCCGGTCATTTCCATGTCCAGCCAGATCAGGTTGTTTTCGCTTTTGACGGATTTGGCGGTGGCTTGGCTTGTCATCGGGACTGCGGAAGATAGGAATTTCAGGGAAGCGGCCGCGGCGGGGGCGGGCGCGAACAATTTATAATTCTCGCATATCCGTCCGGAATGGCCGTTTGCGCACCAGCGCCGGGGCGTTTTCCGGATATCCCGGACCACCGCCTGCCCCACCCCGGGGCCCGGCGGTCCCAACGGACGCCCGCCGCGCACAGTGCGGGGCGCCCGCATCCACAACAAGGCTCTTGCCGATGTTCACGATTGTCTTTCTCGCCGCCCTGGTGCTGATGGTGCTGACCAGGCTCTGGCTGGCCGCCCGCCAGGTCCGGCATGTGGCGCAGCACCGCAATGCGGTGCCGCCGCGCTTTGCCGACACCATCAGCCTGGCCTCGCACCAGAAGGCCGCGGACTACACCATCGCCCGCACCCGGCTGTCGATGCTCGAGGTGCTGGCCGGGGCCGCGGTGCTGATCGGCTTCACCATGCTGGGCGGGCTGCAGTGGCTCAACCAGTCCTGGCTGGACACTTTCGGCCCGGGCTATGCCTATGGCGTGGCACTGGTGGCCAGCGTGGCGCTGATCGGCGGGCTGGTCGACCTGCCGTTCTCGCTGTACGGCCAGTTCGGCATCGAGCAGCGCTTCGGCTTCAACAAGATGACGTTCGGCCTGTGGCTGGCCGACATGGCCAAGATGCTGGTGGTGGCCTGCGCGCTGGGCCTGCCGCTGCTGCTGGCGGTGCTGTGGCTGATGGAGCGCGCCGGCTCGCTGTGGTGGGTCTGGACCTGGCTGGTGTGGATGGCCTTCAACCTGTTCCTGCTGGTGGTGTTCCCCACCTTTATCGCGCCGCTGTTCAACAAGTTCGAGCCGCTCACCGACGAATCGCTGCGCCAGCGCATCGAGGCCCTGATGAAGCGCTGCGGCTTTGCCAGCAAGGGCCTGTTCGTGATGGACGGCAGCAAGCGCAGCGCCCACGGCAATGCGTATTTCACCGGCTTCGGCGCGGCCAAGCGCATTGTCTTCTTCGATACGCTGCTGGAGCGCCTGTCGGGCGACGAGATCGAGGCGGTGCTGGCACATGAGCTGGGCCACTTCAAGCGGCGCCATGTGGCCAAGCGCATCGTCGTCACCTTTGCGCTGAGCCTGGTATTCCTGGCGCTGCTGGGCTGGCTGGCCACGCGCAGCTGGTTCTACACCGGGCTGGGCGTGGTGCCCAACCTGGGCGTGTCCAACAACGCGCTGGCGCTGGTGCTGTTCTTCCTGGCGCTGCCGGTGTTCACCTTCCTGCTGGGGCCGCTGTCGAGCCTGTCGTCGCGCCGCCATGAGTTCGAGGCCGACGCCTTTGCCGCCGACCAGACCGATGCCGGCAACCTGGTGTCGGCACTGGTGAAGCTGTACAAGGACAACGCCTCGACGCTGACGCCCGATCCGCTCTACAGCGCCTTCTACTACTCGCATCCGCCCGCCGCGCAGCGGATCGACCGCCTGCTGGCGCACGCATGAGCCGCGCCACGCGTCACCGCAACGCCGGCGGCGGCAGCCATGCCGGCACGGCCACCGAATCCGCGCTGATCATCGCCGCCCATGGCCGCCACTACGTGGTCGAGCTGGGCGACGGCACGCGCATGCATGCCTTCCCGCGCGGCAAGAAGAGCGACTGCGCGGTGGGCGACCATGTCAGCGTGGAACGCGCCGCCGCCGACCAGTGCGTGATCACCGCGGCCTCGCCGCGCAAGAACCTGCTGCACCGCTCCGACCAGTTCAAGTCCAAGCTGCTGGCCGCCAATATCGACCAGGTCGTGATCGTGCTGGCAACCGAGCCGGGCTTCTCCGAAGACCTGCTCGGCCGCGCGCTGGTGTCGGCCGAGGCCATGGAGATCCGGCCGCTGATCGTGCTCAACAAGACCGACCTGCCCGACCGGCTGGAGGAAGCGCGAGGGCGCCTGGCGCTGTACCGCGGGCTGGGCTACGACACGCTGGAGCTGTCGGTGCGCGCCGACCCGGCGCAGGCGCTGGCCGCGCTCAAGCCGCGCCTGGCGGGGCTGGCCAGCATCCTGATCGGGCAATCTGGCATGGGCAAGTCGTCGCTGCTGAACCTGCTGATCCCGGGCGTGGATGCGCAGACCCGCGAGATCTCGGCCAAGCTCGACTCCGGCAAGCACACCACCACCTTCACGCGGCTCTATCACCTGCCGGCCGAATGGGGCACCGTGGACGGCCATCAGGGTGCGCTGATCGATTCGCCGGGCTTCCAGGAATTCGGCCTGTACCACCTGAGCGAGGGCATGCTGGAGCGCGCCTTCCCGGAGTTCCGGCCGCTGCTGACCGCGTGCCGTTTCTACAACTGCCACCATGTCAACGAGCCCGGCTGCGGCGTGCTGGCCGCGGTCGCCTCGGGAGCGATCTCCGAGCGCCGCCACCAGCTCTACATGCAGTTGCTGCACGAATCCAACCAGCAGAAGCCGTGGTAAGGTAAGCGCACCTGGGTTACCCGGTGCGCTGCCATGAAACTGCTGCTGTCCGCCACTTCCCTCGTCCATGCGGCCCATTGCCGGAACGTCCTGCGGGCGGCCGGCATCCGGGCGGAATTGCGCAATACCTGGCTGGCCGGCGCCACCGGCGAGATCCCGTTCCGGGAGAGTGCGCCACAGGTGTGGCTGGTCGATGACGAGATGGAAGCGCAGGCGTGGGCGGCGCTCAATGCCGCCGCCAACCCGGCGCCGGGGCCGAGCTGGCAATGCCGCCACTGCCTGGAATGGCACGAGGCCCAGTTCGGGGCCTGCTGGCGCTGCGGCGCGGCCCGCGACTAGCGCGCCGCCCCCTTTTTAACGCTGGTCAGCCGACCCAGAGCGCCAGCGACAGCATCGCCAGCAGCAGCATCCACAGCACCACCGCGCGCCATACCAGGCCCACGGCCGACTGCAGCGTGCGCACGCCGGGCTCGGTGCCGAATTCGGGCGGCACCGGTTCCGGGCCGCCGTTTTCCTCTTCCATGCCGGGCGCATAGTCCACGGCCGGGCCGGCCACGCTGGCGCGCAGCACCACGGTGGAATCATCCTCGGCCAGCGGCGTGCCCAGGCGCACGCCCAGCGCCCCGCCCCCGCTGGCAAGCAGGATGCCGTTGACGGCATCGTTCCACTTGCGCGCATGGTTGCGCCAGGCGTAGACCGCGTCCTCGAAGTTGCCGACGATGGCAAATCCGATCGCCGTCAGCCGCGACGGAATCCAGTCCAGCAAATAGAAGGCGCGCGCCGCAAAGCGGCCCAGCGCGGGGCTGCGCTCGGCCGAGGGCTGGTTCCAGTGGCGGCTCAGGTATTCGGCGGTGCGGTACAGCACCACCCCGCCGGGGCCGACCGGCACCAGGAACCAGAAGAACACGCCGAACACATGCCGGTGCACGGCGATGATTGCCGCTTCCAGCGTGTGCCGCACGATCTCGGAGACCGGCATCTCGACGGTGTCCAGGCCGGTCCATTCGTGCAGCAGCGTGCGCGCGGTATGGACGTCGTCGCGGTTGAGGGCCTCGTGGATGTCGGTGAAGTAGTGGCTGAACTGGCGAAAGCCAAGCGTCATGTACAGCACCAGCACATTCCAGGCGAGCGTCAGCGCCACGCTGATCGAGGCCAGCAGGTAGTGCACCATGATCACCGCCAGGGTCAGCGGCAGGACCACGGTCAGCCAGGCCAGCGCGGCATCGCGCGGCCGGCCGGTGTCGAAGGCATGTTCCGCGCGGTCGCCGAGTGCGCGCACGATCTCGTGGATCGGGTTGTTGCGGCCCAGGGCGCGGAATTGTTCAGCGATCAGCGCCAGGAGAATGGAAACAAAGGTCATCTTGGTACGGGGTGTTCCAAGGGCACGCCTGGCCCTTCCGGGCTTGCCGGCGATGTGTCGGCGCAGGCGCAATGCATAGCGAGAAGATAGCACAGCGCTACCTGCCGGGGCCCGGCGCGCCGCGCAAAAAGCAAAAGCCCGCCGTCAGGCGGGCTTTTGCATGCGGCAATGGACGATGCTCAGGGCAGGTCGAACACCAGCACTTCGGCGCCATCGCCGCCAGACAGCGCGACCTCACCCTCGGCTTCCAGCTTCGCCGCGTCGCCGGCTTCAAGCGCCTTGCCGTTGACCGTCACCCGGCCGCGCGCCACGTGGATATAGACGCGGCGGCCCGGCGCAAGCGCCAGCGTGGCAGCCTCGTCGCCATCGAACAGGCCAGCGTACAGGCGCACGTCCTGGTGCACCACCACCGAGCCCTCGGCACCATCGGCGCTGGCCACCAGGCGCAGCTTGCCGCGCTTGTCGGCTGCGTCGAAGTGCTTTTCCTCGTAGCCGGGCTCGATGCCGTTCTCGGCCGGCATGATCCAGATCTGCAGGAAGTGGGTGGTGTCGTGCGCGGCGTGGTTGTACTCCGAATGGCGCACGCCGGTGCCGGCGCTCATGCGCTGCACATCGCCCGGGCGGATCACGCTGCCGTTGCCGATGCTGTCCTTGTGGGCCAGTTCGCCCTCAAGCACGTAGCTGATGATCTCCATGTCGCGGTGGCCGTGCGTGCCAAAGCCCATGCCCGGCGCGACGCGGTCCTCGTTGATCACTCGCAGCGGCCCAAACTGCACATGTTGCGGGTCATAGTAGTCGGCGAACGAGAACGAATGAAAGGACTTCAGCCAGCCATGATCGGCGTAACCACGCTCTGCAGACTTTCTGATTTCAATCATTTTGATGGCCCTCCTTGAGCCTGTTTGCCCGCAAGCACTGGCTTGGTAACCGTGTCGCGGCATACGTTTTCGCTTTTGATGCTAGGAAGTTTAGGGCTTGAGGCGTATATTTACGGGGATCGACTTAGAAGCAGTCATTCAGAATTTCTGAACATGGCCCTCTCGCTAGAATCCCTCGAAGTCCTGGACGCCATCGAACGCAAGGGCAGCTTTGCCGCCGCCGCCCACGAGATGGGCAAGGTCCCTTCCGCGCTGACCTACGTGGTGCGCAAGCTGGAAGAAGACCTGGACGTACTGCTGTTCGACCGGCGCCGCCACCGCGCCGAGCTGACGCCGGCCGGACGCGCCCTGCTCGATGAGGGCCGCCACCTGCTGCATGCCGCCGATGACCTGGCACGGCGCGTCAAGCGCCTGGCTACCGGCTGGGAGGCTACCCTCACCATCGTGGTCGACGACCTGATCAACTTCCGCGCGCTGCTGCCGGTGATCCACGACTTCTACGCCGAGAACACCGCCACCCGGCTGCGCTTTTCCAAGGAAGTGCTGGGCGGCGCCTGGGATGCGCTGGTCAACAACCGCGCCGACCTGGTGATCGGCGGCGCTTACGATGCGCCCAGCACGCAGGGCTTCCAGATCCGGCCGCTGGGCTCGATGCCGTTCGTGTTCGCGGTGGCCGCGCACCATCCGCTGGCCACCGAGGAAGGCCCGCTCACCACCATCCAGATCGCCAGGCACCGCATCGTCGCGGTGGGCGACACCTCGCGCAACCTGCCGGCGCGCACCCATGGCGTGCTGGCCGGGCAAGACGTGCTGGTGGTGCCCACCATGCGCGACAAGCTCGAAGCACAGATCCGCGGGCTGGGCTGCGGCTGGCTGCCGGCGCCGATGGCGCAACCCCATATCGAAAGCGGCGTGCTGCAGGCGCGCGAGACCGTCGAGGTGCGCGCGCCCGGCAACTTCAAGGTAGCCTGGCGCACCAGCAACCGCGGCAAGGCGCTGCAGTGGTGGGCCAGCAAGCTGGAAGACCCGCGCCTGGCGCAGGCACTGCTGCAGCAACCCGACTTCGCCGGCTGAGGGCAGGCCTCATGGCAGTGACAGCAACGACGGCAGCACCGACGGTTGCCGCGGCCGGCTATCGCGGCCGCTTCGCCCCCTCGCCCACCGGGCCGCTGCATATGGGCTCGCTGGTCACCGCGCTGGCGAGCTGGCTGGACGCGCGCGCGCACGGCGGCCAGTGGCTGGTGCGCATCGAGGACATCGACATGCCGCGCTGCGTGCGCGGCGCGGACGAAGACATCCTGCTCACGCTGGAACGCCTGGGCATGGCGCCGGACGAGCCGCCGGTATGGCAGAGCCGGCGTGAACCGTGCTATGCCGATGCGCTGCGCCGCCTCGACGCCGCCGGGCAGCTCTACCCGTGCGGCTGTTCGCGCAAAGAGATCGCCGATTCGCTGGTACACGTGCGCGAGCGGCACCAGACCCTGGGCTATCCCGGCACCTGCCGCCACGGCCTGAACGGCAAGCTGCCGCGCGCCTGGCGCGTGCGCGTGCCGGACGGCCCGGCCGCCACCGTCTGCTTCGACGACCGCTGGCAGGGCCGCCTGTGCCAGGACCTGGAAACCGAGCTGGGCGACTTCGTGCTGCGCCGCGCGGACGGGCTGTGGGCGTATCAACTGGCGGTAGTGGTGGATGACGGCCTGCAGGGCATCACGCATATCGTGCGCGGCGCCGACCTGCTCGACTCCACGCCGCGCCAGATCCACCTGCAGCACCTGCTGGGCCTGCCCACGCCGGCCTACCTGCACGTGCCGGTGGTGGTCAACCAGACCGGCGAGAAGCTGAGCAAGCAAAGCGGTGCGCAGGCAATCGACACCACCGCACCGCTGGACGCGCTGCGCGAGGCCGGCACCCACCTGGGGCTGTCGAACCACGCGGACAATGTGAAGGACTGGCTTGCGCGCGCCACCGACGGGTGGCGCCAATTGCTGGCCGACCTGCCGCAACCCCCGCACGGATAGCGCCCCCCAAAAGCAAATGGCCCGCGCAGGCGGGCCATTTTCAGCTACGGCAGGATCAGATCAGGACTTGCGCGGCACGCCGCCCAGCAGGGCAGCTACCGGCCGCTTGGGCGCCTGGCGGCCGCGGCTCAGCGCGGCGGCCACTTCATCGGCCGCCTTGGCCTGGGCGACGCTGGCTGCGCTGGGCTCGTACGGGCGCGAGAAGAACGGATCATCCGAGGCACGGAACACCTGGCGGTTGGCGCTGTGCTCGTGGCGGCGCGGACGCTCTTCGCCCTCGCCATTGCCGCGCGCGCGACGCACGTCGCTACGCTCGCGGCGGCGCTCGGTGTCGCCCTGGCGGGCGCGCTCGCCGGTCGGGTCGAAGCCTTCCAGCTTGCCGCGCGGGATGCTGCGCTTGATCAGCTTCTCGATATCGGACAGCAGGCGCTCGTCATTGCCCGGCACGTAGATCGACAGCGCATCGCCGCTGGCGCCGGCACGGCCGGTACGGCCGATGCGGTGCACATAGTCTTCGGCGCTGTATGGCACGTCGAAGTTGACCACGCACGGCATGTCGGGAATATCCAGCCCGCGCGCGGCCACGTCGGTGGCGACCAGCGCGTCGATGGTGCCGCTCTTGAACCCTTCCAGCGTCTGCATGCGCTCGGTCTGGGTCTTGTCGCCGTGGATGGCGGCGGCGTTGATGCCCTCGCGCTCCAAATGGCGCGCCAGGCGCGAGCAGCCGATCTTGCTGTTGACGAAGACGATGCACTGGCGCGACAGCCCCTGCTCGGCGCGCTGCTTGAGCAGGTGCACGACCGCCGCCTGCTTGTGGCCGTCTTCGACCAGGTACACCATCTGGCGCACGTTCTCGTTGGTCGAGTTGCTGCGCGCCACTTCGATGGTGACCGGGTGCTTCAGGTAGCTGGAGGCCAGCCGCTTGATTTCCGGCGAGAACGTAGCCGAGAACAGCAGCGTCTGGCGATGTGCCGGCAGCAGGTTGATGATGCGCTGCAGGTCCGGCAGGAAGCCCATGTCGAGCATGCGGTCGGCTTCGTCCAGCACCAGCATCTGCACCTGCGACAGGTTGACCGACTTCTGCTGCACGTGGTCCAGCAGGCGGCCGGGCGTTGCCACCAGGATCTCCACGCCGCGGCGCAGGGCATCGGTCTGCGGGTTCATGTCGACGCCGCCGAACACCACGGTGCTGCGCAGGTCGGTGTGCTTGGCGTAGCGCGCGACGTTGTCATAGACCTGGTCGGCCAGTTCGCGCGTGGGGGTCAGCATCAGCGCGCGCACCGGGTGGCGCGCCGGCGAGGCGCTGGCATTGGCCAGCGGCAGCAGGCGCTGGATGATCGGCAGCGCGAAGCCCGCGGTCTTGCCGGTGCCGGTCTGCGCGGCGCCCATCATGTCCTTGCCTATCAGCACGACCGGGATGGCCTGTGCCTGGATCGGGGTGGGCGTGGTGTAGCCCTGTTCGGACAAGGCGCGCAGGATGCGCGCGTCCAGGCCGAAGCTGTCGAATGTCTGCACGGCGGTCTGCCCCGCGGTAGTGGCTTCTGGTGCGTTCGTAGTGGTCATGGGTATCGGTGTCTGGCGGGAGGCGAACCCGGCACAAACGGATACGCGTCTGGAACTCATCTCGCCCTGACTCTCGCCTGGCGCCGGGAGGGTTCCGGCACGGCCAAGCTGGCTGCAGCATTTGGCCAAGAGAATCAAAGACTTAGATTTTAGCACCTCTGCCAGCACAGTGGGCATTCTGGCAGCGCCGTGCGACTGGCGCGACAGATGGCGGCGCAGGCTGGCGGGATTTCAAGAAACTGTCATATCCGCCACGCAAGATGCCGGCGGCGCGGCGGCCACGGCCGGACCGCGCCACCCCACCTCACCGAGACCTACATGGACTTCGAGCTTTTCCGCCAGACCTGCCAGCAGTTCCTGCGCACCTCCAGCCAGTTCCTTGGCCTGGCCGCGGCCGCCTGCCAGCCGGCGCTGCCCTTGCCGGCGCTGCCGGCCAGCCAGCCGCAAGGGCAGCAGCCCGCCTGAGCTTCAGCCGGGCCACCGGAGCGGCATCCGAATCACTCAGTCGCCACGGATGCCATTGTCCTGGATCACCTTGCCCCATTTGCTGTAGTCGGCCTTCATGCGCGCGGCCAGGTGCTCGGGCGGCATATAGGCGGCCACGGTGCCGGCGCCCAGCATCTTCTGCTGCACGGCCGGATCGGCCAGCGCCTTCTTCAGCTCGGCCGACAGCGTGGCCACCACCTCCTTGGGCGTGCCGGCCGGCGCCAGCAGCCCGCCCCAGGCAGTGGCGTCGAAGCCCGGGAAGCCCTGCTCGGCCACCGTCTTGACGTCGGGCGTGAAGCTCACGCGCTTGGCGGAGCCCACCGCGATCGGGCGCAGCTTGCCGGCCTTGATGTGCGGCAGCGCGGCGATCATGTCCGAGAACATCATCGGCACCTGGCCCGCCAGCAGGTCGGAGATGGCGGGCGCGCTGCCCTTGTACGGCACGTGCTGCACGTCGAAGTGGCCCAGGTTCTTCAGCAGCTCGGTCGACAGGTGGCCGAAGCTGCCATTGCCGGCGCTGGTGTAGTTCAGCGCGCCGGGCTTGGCCTTGGCCTTGGCGATGTACTGCTGCAGGCTGGTCACGTCCGGCATCGCCTGCGGGTTGACCACCATCACGATGGGCAGGTCATAGGCCGCGCCGATCGGCGTGAAGTCCTTGAAGAGGTCGTAGCCCTTGCGGTTGATCAGGTGCGGCGCCAGCAGCGTGGGCGTGGCCAGCACCAGCAGCGTGTAGCCGTCGGCGGGACTCTTGGCGACGTTCTCGGCGCCGATGGTGCCGGAGGCGCCGGGACGGTTGTCCACCACCACCGGCTGCTTGAGGGATTCGCTCATCTTCTGGCCGATGATGCGCGCGGCGGTGTCGGTCGGGCCGCCCGGCGGGAACGGCACCACCAGGCGGATCGCCTTGCCGGGATAGGCCTCGGCAAAGGCCGGCGCGGCGGCGAGCGGCAGCGCGGTGGTCAGGAAGGCGGTGCCCAGGCGGCGCGCGAAGTGACGGTGGAAGGTACGGCGGCTAGTGCTCTGCATGGTATGGCTAAGTCCTGCGGTAGATCGCGATAGATCGAAAACCGATGCGCGGCTCAGGGCCGCGCCGGGATGAAGCGACAGCGGTTCAGTAACGTCATGACAGATCCTGGCGTGCCTCCTCGCGAACCGGTCTTGGCCGGCCCGTCTGCTTGATGCCAATGGCGGCGGTGCTTGCGCCGCCGGCCACGAATGATTACAGGTGCAGGGGCCCGGCCTGGAACAGCCGCGCATCCATCTCGCGCAGGTCCGGCGCCACGGCCACGGGCGTTGCGCACTGGTCCAGCACATCGCGCTGCAGGTCAACGCCCGGGGCGATCTCGACCAGCGTGAGGCGGGCATCGCCATCTGCGCCAGCGCGCATCTCGAACACCGCGCGCTCGGTGATGTACAGCACCGGGATGCCAAGCGACGCCACATAGGGCCCGTTGAAGCTCAGGTGCGACACCTCCGGCACGATCTTCTTCACGCGGCCTTCGCGCACGATCTGCAGGCCGCCGTCGCCGGCGCGGACTTCCAGCCCGCCCGCCGTCAGCGTGCCCATGAACACCACCGCGCGCGCGCTCTGCGTGATGTTGATAAAGCCGCCGACACCGGCAATCGATGCGCCCTCGCCTGCGCCGAACTTGCTGACGTTGACGTTGCCGTGGCCATCGAGCTCGGCCAGGCCCAGGATGGCCAGGTCGATGCCGCCGCCCTCGTAGAAATCGAACTGCGCGGGCTGGTCCACCACCGCCTCCGGGTAGGCCGAGGCACCGAAGCTGAGGCCATCCGCGGGCGTGCCGCCGATGGGGCCGGCCTCGACGGTCAGCGTGAAACCGTCCAGCCCGGCCTGGTGCGCCAGCATGCCGACCGCTGCCGGCATGCCCACGCCCAGGTTGACCACGCGCGGCGCTCGGCGCGCCAGCTCCATCACCGCACGGCGCTGCACGATGGTGCGCGCGTCGAGCGGGGCGGCAGCCACCGGCGCCGCTTCCGCTTCGGCCACCGCTGCCTCGCCCTGCCACGGCGTCACGTAGGCCGGGTTGTAGGACTCGGCAAACGTCATCTGGTGGTTGGCGGGGTTGTCGCAGACCACCACGTAATCGACCAGGATGCCGGGCACGTGGATGGCCTGCAGGATCTCGTGGTGGTCGACCAGGCTTTCCACCTGCGCGATCACGATGCCGCCCGAGTTGTGGGCCGCCTGCGCCATCGCCAGCAGCTCATGGTGGAAGGCTTCGCGATGCGTGCTGAGGTTGCCGCGGGTGTCGGCCGCGGTGCAGCGGATCAGCGCGCAGTGGATCGGGAAGCTCGGGTAGAACAGGTATTCTTCGCCGCGGAAGTCGACCGCATCGACCCAGCATGTCTTGCCCTCGGCAATGGCCTGGCGCGCGCGCTGGTTGACGGCGCCGCCGTGGTAGCGCGCATCCTGCGCGGTGCGCGGGTCGACGAAGGTGTGCAGGCCGATCTTGGTCATCACGCCGGGCTTGCCGCCGGCGATGGCGCGGTACAGGTGCGTCAGCACGCCCTGCGGCAGGTTGTAGCCCTCGCACTGCTCGGCCATGGCCAGCGTGGCCAGCCGCGTGGCCGAGCGCCAGTGGCCGCCGACGATGCTGGCGGTCATGCCGGCATTGCCGAAGTGGTTCACGCCGCGCGCGCCGCGGTCGCCCTGCCCGGCCGAGTACACCAGCGTCAGGTCGCGCGGCAGCCCGCTCTGCAGGAAGCGCTGCTCCAGCGCCTCGGTCACGGCCTCGGCATGGCCGGCGCCGACAAAGCCAGCGCTGGCCACGGTCCAGCCATCCTGCACCAGTGCCGCCGCTTCGCGTGCGGTGATCACCTTCATCGCTGTCTCCGGTTTCGTTGTGCCGTCCCGCATCAGTGACGGCACGTTTTTCCGTGAATCTTGTTTTGCGAACATTTGTTCGGAAAACGCTATCATACGGAAATGCCGGCCGCTGGCGCAAGTCCGGATCGGCATGGAGAATCATGTGATTCCCCCTCCATTTCCCCGTATTGAGCCGAAATGCCGCAAGCAGAAGCCGCCAAGAAAGACGAACTGCTGGAATCGCTGAGCAAGGGCCTGGCGCTGCTGCGCCTGTTCGCCGCCGGCGCGGAACGCCTGACCATGCAGGACGTCGCCGAGCAGCTCGACGTGACCCGCGCCGCCGCGCGCCGGCTGCTGCTGACCCTGGAGCACAACGGCTACGTGGCGCAGGACGGCCGCCACTTTGCGCTGACGCCGCGGGTGATCGAGCTCGGCTATGCCTACTTTGCCTCGATGAGCCTGCCGCAGATGGCACGGCCCTACCTGCAGGGGCTGTGCGAGTCCCTGGGCGAAAGCTGCTCGGTGGGCGTGCTCGATGCGGAATCCGTGGTGCTGGTGGCGCGCGAGGAGCCGCGCCAGCTGCTGCGCGTGGACATGGCGCTGGGGCGGCGCATGCCGGCCTATGCGCATTCGCTTGGCCGCGTGCTGCTTGCCGGCCTGGACGATGACGCGCTCGAGGCCTACCTGGCAGGCGCCACGCTGCGCAAGCTGACGCCGTTCACGGTCAGCTCGCGCACGGCGCTGGCGCGCACGCTGCGGCAGGTGCGCACCGACGGCTACTGTGTGCTGGTGAGCGAGCTGGTGGACGGCTATGCCGGGATCTCGGTGCCGTTGCGCGACCAGGCCGGCAAGGCGGTGGCCGGGCTGGGCTTCAGCATGGTGCTGGGCAGCCGTGACCAGGCCCAGCTGGAGACGCGCTTCCTGGAGCCGCTGCGCGAGGCCGCCGCCCGCATCGAAACCATCCTGCAGGCGCGCTGAGGCGCCTGCGGCCCATGTAGAAAAGCCCCGCGTGCCGGGGAGGCAGCGGGGCTCAAATGGTAGCGGGGCAATCTGCTCGACCACCCACGCCTTGATCTTGGCGCATCGCGCTACTGCGGGCATCCCCCAAATGTGGGCCATTGCCATGCCGCGTTGCCGGCAGGCCGCAAACGCGCCCTGCGAAGCCTGTCAATCATGGCCCTGTCACATTCCTGAAGGAATCCGGGTTTTCGCCGAGCGGGTTTTCGCCAGCTTCCGGCCAGCGGCCGGATGCGGTCTACTGGACTCACATCGACGGCCTGGCACCGCAAACGCCGGATCGCCGCAGCCGATGGTGCCTCAGAACAAGTCCAATGACCGGGAGACAGACCATGGTGACGAAGAAAGAAGACGCTTTCGTACTGAAGAACCTTCTCGCCCTCGCAGCAGTGGAAACCCTGGGCGGCGCGATTGCCCTGGGCATGGTCTTCCACCTGATCTGAACCCGCTTGCCTGCGCGCCGGCGCTGCCACGCCGGCGCCCGGCGCGCTCATTCGTCGACAATCACCTCGAAGCCGCCAAAGATCATCCGCTGGCCGTCGAACGGCATCGGATCCATGCCTTCCTTCAGGCGCGGGTCTGCCATCGCCGCCTTCATGCCGGTGTCGCGCTTCTCGCGCGATGGCCACAGGATCCACGAGAACACCACCGCTTCATCCTCCTTGCGCTGCACCGCCATCGTAAAGGACGTGACCTTGCCTTCCGGTACATCGTCACCCCAGCATTCCACCACCTTCAGCGCGCCGTGCTCCTTGAACACCGCGGCTGCCTTCTGCGCCACCTGGCGGTAGGTCTCGCGAGTGGCCTGGGGAACGGCCAGTACAAATCCGTCGATATAGGACATGGACTTCACTCCTGGTCAGATTGAATCGGGCGAATCGGATCAAACGCGCGATTGCGTCTGACTACCATAGTCCATCGCCACGCCCTCAGCGGGTGGTCCGCTGCCCGCGCCGGTCGACCTCGAACACCATGTTTTCCCGGAGGCGCTGCCGCAGCCACTGCTCGGTCCGGCCCTGCGGCCGGCCCGACTTCGCCCAGATCAGGTCGACGCTGACCAGCCAGTCCGTGTACGGATAGGCCGCCAGGTCCAGTTCCACCAGTTCGCCGCGCTCCAGCGCCGCGCGCACCAGTTGCCGCGGCAGCGTGGCCCAGCCCAGCCCGCTTTTCACCATTTCGACCAGCGCCAGGTAGCTTTCGGCGCGCCACACCCGCGCTGCGCGCAGGTATTCGCTGGTGGGCAGCTTGTCGGCATGCGCGCTGAAGGCCAGGCGCCGATAGGCGTGCAGGTCGGCAAACGAGACCTGCTCGCGCCCGGCCAGCGGGTGTCCCGGGTGCACCACATGCACCATGATCAGCTTGCCCAACTGCACGAAGGCCAGTTCCGGCGCGTAGTGCGGCTGCGCGAAGGCGATGCCGAGCTCGGCCTCGCCCTGCAGCACCAGTTCGCTGACATCGCCGTAGACCGGATTGCGGATGGTCAGGTCGACATACGGAAACTCCCGCTCGAATTCGGCCAGCACCGGCATCACCGCGTGGTACGGGATTTCGATCGCCAGCGTCAGCCCGGGCGGGTTGGCATCGGCCAGGCTGGCGGCATGGGCCTGCAGCGAGAGGCAGCGCTCCAGCACGGCTTCGGCCTCGGTCAGCAGCTTGCGGCCGGCCCCGGTCAGCGCCGGATTGCGGCTGCTGCGGTCGAACAGCGGCACGCCGAGGTCGATCTCCAGGTTGGACACCGCCGCACTGACCGTGGACTGGGTCTTGCCCAGGCGCCGCGCGGCGGCGGAAAAGGAGCCTGTCTCAACCACCAGGGCGAATACCTGCAACTGGTCCAGCGAAAAACGCATGGCCATCCTCCCGCGACCCATCGACTGGATCGATAGGTATTGATTTGTTGTACCGAAGAAGTTGCGGAGATGATGCTGCAACAACCGAGGGATCACAAATCCCGGCAAACCCGGCCGGCGTTGCCCAATCCGCTCAACGGCAGCGCCGCACAGGCCGGCACGGAAGCGCCGCTGCTGCCGGCGCAAGCCGAAGAACCCACCCAATCCTGATCCCTTTCCCCCAAACCGGAGACCCCCAAACATGACCCGAATCACAGACCCGTCCGGCGCCGAACTCTCGCCGCTCGACCTGGAACTGCTGCACCAGTCGATCGCACTGTCCGATGCATCCAGGGCCCGCGGCCGCCATCCGTTCGCCGCGCTGGTGGCCGACCAGGCCGGCAATATCATCGCCAGCGCCGGCAACAACTCGATGCCTCCGGAGGGCGACCCGACCCAGCACGCCGAACTGGTCGCCGCCGCGCAGGCCGCGCGTGCGCTGCCGCCGGAGCAACTGGCCGACTGCACCCTCTACACCAGCGCGGAGCCGTGCTGCATGTGCGCCGGCGCGATCTACTGGACCGGCATCGGGCGCGTGGTCTATGCGCTGTCAGAGCACAAGCTGCTGGGCCTGACCGGCGACCATCCGGAGAACCCGACCTTCTCGCTGCCTTGCCGCGAAGTGTTCGCGCGCGGGCAGCGCCGGGTGGACGTGGTCGGGCCAGTGCTCGAGGACGAAGCCGCGGCACCGCACGCGGGCTTCTGGAAGTAGCCATCGTGCCTGCCGTCCGCCCGGCGGACGGCAGGATCGGCGTTGGACATTCTGTCATCGGCACGTCACCCCGCCTTCCTACACTCGCCTGGCTCCGGCTCCCAGCAGCCGCCACACCCACCCAGCCAGGCGAACCCGATGCTCCCCTGCAAACTCCCAAGAACCCTGGCCGCGACCCTGATCGCGGCGGCATTGCTCACCGCATGCGGTGGCGATGACGGCGGCGGCAACCTGTCGCCGAGTGCGACTGTCACGCCGAACGCACAACCGGAACAGCCCGGCAAGAAGCCGGACCAGCGGCCCGACCCCGTGATCCGCTGCGCCCCCTGACAACGCAAGTCCCGACGCCATCCGACAAGACCATGGTCTCTCGCCGCAACTTCCTGCAAGCCGCAGCCGGCACCGGCTTCGCCGCCGCCGCGCTGGCCGCGTTCCCGCCCAGCATCCGCAAGGCCCTGGCCATCCCGGCCAACAATGCCACCGGCACCATCAAGGATGTCGAGCATGTGGTGATCCTGATGCAGGAGAACCGTTCCTTCGACCACTACTTCGGCACGCTCAAGGGTGTGCGCGGGTTCGGCGACCGCTTCACCATCCCGCTGCCCAATGCGCGCAAGGTATGGCAGCAACAGCGCGCCAACGGCGCCGTGCTGACCCCGTATCACCTGGATGGCACCAACAACAACGCGCAGCGCGCGGCCGGCACGCCGCATGCCTGGGTGGACAGCCAGCAAGCCTGGGACCACGGCCGCATGGCGAACTGGCCGACGTACAAGACCAATACCTCGATGGGCTACTTCAAGGAGAAGGAGATCCCGTTCCAGTTCGCACTGGCCAATGCATTTACGCTGTGCGACGCGTACCACTGCTCGATGCATACGGGCACTGACGCGAACCGTTCATTCCACCTGACCGGCACCAACGGCCCGACGGCTGCCAACGTGGCCTTCGTCAACAATGAGTGGGATGCGATCGACGGCCTGCCCGCGTCGGCCAACACCGGCTACACCTGGAAGACCTACGCCGAGCGGCTGGAAGCAGCCGGCATCAGCTGGATCTGCTACCAGAACATGCCGGACGAATGGGGCGACAACATGCTGGGCGCGTTCCAGCAGTTCCGCAAGGCCAACCTGGCGTCGGGCTTTCCGGTATCCAGCGGCGGCGCGCCGGGCGCGCCCTACGCCAACACCGGCCAGCCGCTGCCTTACCACGCCTACGATGCGGCCACCGACAATGCCGCCAATCCGCTATACAAGGGCGTGGCCAACACTCTGCCCGGCACCAGACCCGAGGAATACCTCGACGCCTTCCGCCGCGACATCAAGGAAGGCAGGCTGCCGCAGGTATCGTGGATCAACGCGCCGTCGATCTACTGCGAGCATCCCGGCCCGTCCAGCCCGGTCCAGGGCGCGTGGTTCCTGCAGGAAGTGCTGGACGCGCTGACCGCCGTGCCCGAGGTCTGGAGCAAGACCGTGCTGCTGGTCAACTTCGACGAGAACGACGGCTACTTCGACCACGTCCCCTCCCCCTCGGCGCCGTCGGTGAACCCCGACAAGACGCTGGCCGGCAAGGCGACGCTGAGCAATGCCGAGATGCAGGCCGAATACTTCAACCATCCGGCGCCACCGGGCAGCAGGACCCAGCCTGCTGCCGACGGCCGCGTGTACGGGCCCGGGCCGCGCGTGCCGCTTTACGCGATCTCGCCATGGAGCCGTGGCGGCTGGGTCAATTCCCAGGTGTTCGACCACACCTCCGTGCTGCGCTTCCTGGAAGCGCGGTTCGGCGTGGCAGAACCCAACATCAGCCCCTTCCGCCGCGCCGTCTGCGGCGACCTGACCAGCGCGTTCAACTTCAAGACGCCCAACTCGGAAACCCTGCCCACGCTGGGCGGGCGCACCACGCGCAGCGGTGCCGACCAGCTGCGCCAGGCCCAGCAGGCCCTGCCCGCGGTGCCGCTGCCAGTCGACATGCAATTGCCGCTGCAAGCCACCGGCACCCGCCCGTCACGCGCGCTGCCGTATGAGCTGCACACCAGCGCGCGCTGCAGCGCCGTGGGGCAGGTCGAACTGGTGTTCGCCAACACCGGCACGCAAGCCGCGGTGTTCCACGTCTACGACCGCTACCAGCTGGGCCGCATTCCGCGCCGCTATGTCGTGGAAGCCGGCAAGTCCCTGAGCGACACCTGGAACGTGTTCCAGGACAACGCCGGGCAATACGACCTGTGGGTGCTGGGCCCCAACGGCTTCCACCGACATTTCCGCGGCGATACCAACCGCATCGGCGACACCGGCATCGCACCGGAGATCCGCGTCTGCTACGACATTGCCAACGGCGATGTCTATGTCGACCTGATCAACGCCGCCCGCAAAGCCTGCCACTTCAGCATCCAGGCGCTCGCGTACCGGACCGATGGCCCGTGGCCGGTCACCGTCGGCGCCAACGGCGACAAATCCGTGCACTGGTCGCTGGAGGAAAGCGGGCAGTGGTATGACTTCGCGGTGACGTGCGACAGCGACCCGGCCTTCTATCGACGCTTCGCGGGGCGGGTGGAGACCGGCAGGCATACGGTGAGCGATCCGGCGATGGGGGTGGTGACAGCGCAGGATTGAGCGGTAGTTCGAGGCAAGAAAAAAGGGACTGCAGGTATCAACCTGCAGTCCCTTTTCACATTGGTGGGCCTCCCGTGAGTCGAACACGGCACCAACGGATTATGAGTCCGCTGCTCTAACCAGGCATGAGCTAGAGGCCCTTGGAAGCGATTAGTTGCCTTCCAGGAAGCTCTTCAGCTTGTCCGAGCGGCTCGGGTGGCGCAGCTTGCGCAGTGCCTTGGCCTCGATCTGGCGAATCCGTTCACGCGTGACGTCGAACTGCTTGCCGACCTCTTCCAGCGTGTGGTCGGTGCTCATTTCGATGCCGAAGCGCATGCGCAGCACCTTGGCTTCGCGCGGCGTGAGCGAGTCCAGCACGTCCTTGACGACGTCGCGCATGGAGCCGTGCAGTGCCGCTTCGGCCGGGGCCAGCGTGTTGGTGTCCTCGATGAAGTCGCCCAGATGGGAGTCGTCGTCGTCACCGATCGGCGTTTCCATGGAGATCGGCTCTTTGGCGATCTTCATGATCTTGCGGATCTTGTCTTCCGGCATCTCCATCTTCTCGGCCAGCGTTGCCGGATCCGGCTCATTGCCGGTTTCCTGCAGGATCTGGCGCGAGATGCGGTTCATCTTGTTGATCGTCTCGATCATGTGCACCGGGATGCGGATGGTGCGCGCCTGGTCGGCGATCGAGCGCGTGATGGCCTGGCGGATCCACCACGTGGCGTAGGTCGAGAACTTGTAGCCGCGACGGTATTCGAACTTGTCCACCGCCTTCATCAGGCCGATGTTGCCTTCCTGGATCAGGTCGAGGAACTGCAGGCCGCGGTTGGTGTACTTCTTGGCGATCGAGATCACCAGGCGCAGGTTGGCCTCGGTCATCTCGCGCTTGGCTTCGCGGGCACGACGCTCGCCCTCGGCCATCTTGCGGTTGACGCCCTTCAGTTCCTTCAGCGGCAGCACCACGCGCGACTGCAGGTCGATCAGCTTCTGCTGCAGCTCGTGCACGGCCGGCACATTGCGCTCGACGATGGTGCTGTAGGGCTTGCCGTCGGCGACGATGGTGTGGACCCACTCGAGGTTGGTCTCGTTGCCCGGGAAGCGGGCGACGAACTCCGCGCGCGGCATGCCGCACTTGTCCACAATGGTGTTCAGGATGGCACGCTCGAGCTTGCGCACTTCGTCCACCTGGCCGCGCAGCGTGTCGCACAGGCGCTCGACATTGCGGGCGGTGAAGCGGATGCCCATCAGCTCGGCCTGGATGGCTTCCTGCGCCTTGACGTAGGGCTTGGAGTTGTAGCCTTCCTTTTCGAACGCGCGGCGCATCTTGTCGAACTGCTCGGCGATCACGCGGAATTTCTCCAGCGCGTTCTGCTTCAGTTCTTCAAGCTGGCGCGCGGAGGCGCCGGCACCGGCGCCGCCTTCATCGTCCTCGTCCTCGTCGGCGTCTTCCTCGTCGTCGGACTCGAGGTCCTCTTCAGCGGCAGGCGCAGCGGCGGCGGCCGGGGACTCGGCCACTTCCTCGGCGTTCGGGTCGATCAGGCCGTCGACGAATTCGTCGATCTTGATCTCGTCGTTGGCCACGCGCTCGGCATGGGCCAGGATCTCGGAGATGGTGACCGGGCAAGCCGAGATCGCCATCACCATGTCCTTCAGGCCGGCCTCGATGCGCTTGGCGATCTCGATTTCGCCTTCGCGCGTCAGCAGCTCGACCGTGCCCATCTCACGCATGTACATGCGCACCGGGTCGGTGGTGCGGCCGAACTCGGAGTCAACCGTGGACAGGGCCGCTTCGGCCTCTTCCTCGGCTTCTTCCTCGCTGGTGGCGGACGGTGCGTTGTCGTTGAGCAGCAGCGTCTCGGCATCCGGCGCCTGTTCATAGACAGCGATGCCGATGTCGTTCAGCGTGGCGACCAGCGTGTCGATCGTTTCCGAATCGACCATGTCGTCCGGCAGGTGATCGTTGATTTCCGCGTAGGTCAGGTAGCCGCGCGACTTGCCCAGCTTGATCAGCGCCTTGAGTTTCTGGCGACGCAGCTCAAGCTCTTCCTCGGTGCCCTGCTGGGTCGAGGCGAACTCCTTGAGCAGGGCCTTTTCCTTGGCCTTGCGGTCCTTGGCTTTCTGCTTTTCGGTCTTCGGCGCCGCGGCCGGGGTTGCCGCCGGGCGCGCATCGTTCTCGTAAAACTCTTCAGTCACGTCGTCTGTTGTGCTGTCGTCGTGCTGCATCTCGGCCTTGGGCTTGCGGCCACGCTTTTTCGGCTCCGGCTTGATTGCCGGCGCAGCGGGACGCTCGGATGCAACGGATGCAGGTGTCGCGGCACGCGCCTTGGTTGCCGTAGTGGTGGTGCCGGCCTTGGCCTCCCCACTCTTGGCGCCGGCGGCTGCCGCTCGCTTGCTCTCGACTTCGGTATTCTGCTGTTTCGCCACGGTGATACTCTTACCTTTCACTGGTGCAGATGCGGCGACCTTGCCGCTCGTACTGGCGCTCTTGCCGCTCTCGCGTGCCGAAGTCGAGGCCTTTGTCTTTTCGGATGTGCGAGTCCTGGCGGGAGTCGTCACGGCGGGCGCTTGCGCGCTACGCACGGACTTTGATGGCGCAGACCGGGCTGGTGTCTTGACTGACGCGGTCGATGTCTTCGCCGCCGTTGTTTTCACAGACGCCTTGCCGCTCCCTGATTGGGGAGCTTTAGAGGTAACCCTTTCGGTTGCTTTGGCCTTTGCCATTGGCACGCTCACTTTCACCAGAACTGGAGAGAAAGATTTCGCAATCCAAACCGGCTATTGTAGCACGCCACGCATAGCCGGCTCCCTGTCAGGTGAGGTTTTCACCTGAAAAATCAAGGCTTAAGCTCGGCGGGGCCGGGCCCAGTCCCTTATCCAACGCTTACCGCTGCCTCCTGGTTGATGACCAGGGCACCCGCAGGCGCCTCAGCCAAGTTGGCGCCGCCGGTGGATTTCGCCCACCAGCCAGCGCATGCGCTGCTTGGCCGCTTCATCGGCCGTGCCGGCCACTACCTCCGCCTGCAGTCCGTCGAGTTCGCGCCGCAGCGGCTCGGCCAGCAGCTTGGTAATGGCCGCATCGAAATCCTGTATTGCAGGTGCTTCCTCGATCTCTTCTCGCAGCACCGCGGCACGCGCCACGGCATACACCTCGGCATACGGCGACTGGGCCAGGTGTTCGCTGAAGGCCGCAAAATTGACCTCGCCCTGCACGCTGTCGCACGCCTCCACCAGGTGCGCCAGCACTTCACTGTCACTGCTCTCGCCGCCCAGCAGCAGCGCGCGTGCATCCTCGTCCAGCCTCGCCGACAGCGCCGGATAGCACATCAGCAGCTGGATCACCCGCTGCTCCAGCCCAGTCGGGGCCTGACGGCGCGTGCGCGGGCGCGGCTGGGCGAAGCGGCCGACGCGGGCCGGGTCGCTGCGCAGGCCGCAGATGGCCTCGATCTCCGCGGGTGTCGTTGCCGTGGCATCGGCAAGTTCGCGCACAATCTGTAGCCTCAGGCCGCCGGCGGGCATGGCCTGCAGTAGCGGCTTGGCCTCGTACTGGGCGCGGGCGCGGCCTTCGGGCTGGCGCAGGTCCAGGTCTTCGGTGACGGACTGCAGCAGGAAGCGCGACAGCGGCATGGCGTTGCGCACCTGGGTGGCAAAGGCCTCAGTGCCCTCTTCGCGCACATAGCTGTCCGGATCGTGCTCCGCCGGCAGGAACAGGAAGCGGATGGTCTTGTTGTCCGCCACATGCGGCAGGCAGGCTTCCAGCGCGCGCCGGGCCGCGCGGCGCCCGGCAGAGTCGCCGTCGAACGAGAACACCACGGCGTCGGTCTGGCGCAGCAGCTTCTGCACGTGCACAGGGGTGCACGCCGTGCCCAGGGTGGCAACGGCATTGGCAAAACCGAGCTGGGCCAGCGCCACGACGTCCATATACCCTTCGACCACCAGCACGTAGCCGGTTTCCCGGATCGCGTGACGGGCCTCGAACAGCCCGTACAGCTCCGTGCCCTTGCTGAACAGCGGGGTTTCGGGCGAGTTCAGGTACTTGGGCTCGCCCTGCCCCATCACGCGCCCGCCGAAGCCGATCACGGCCCCCTTGGTGTTGCGGATAGGGAACATGATGCGGTCACGGAAGCGGTCATAGCGGCGCGGCTTGCCGTCCGCATCGCGCTTGTCGCTTTCGATCAGCAGGCCGCACTCGACCAGCGGCGCCGACACGTTGTCATCACGATAGCTGCCGAACACGGCCTCCAGGCCCTGCCAGTCATCCGGCGCGTAGCCCAGGCCAAAGTTCGCGGCGATCTCGCCGGTCAGGCCGCGGCCCTTCAGGTACTGGATCGCCTGCGGCGCGCCGCGCAGCTGGCGGCGGTAGAAATCGGTGGCGCGGGTCATGGCGTCGGACAGCGCCACCGAACGGGCCTGCTGCTCCGCGCGCTGCCCGGGCGGCAGCCGGTCGCGCTCTTCCGGCACGCTCATGCCGACCGACTGGGCCAGTTCGCGCACCGCTTCCGGGTAGGACTGGCCGGAAAACTCCATCAGGAAGCCGATGGCCGAGCCGTGGGCGCCACATCCGAAGCAGTGGTAGAACTGCTTGGTCGGCGACACCGTGAATGACGGCGATTTCTCGTTATGGAAGGGGCACAGCCCCATGAAATTGGCGCCGCCCTTCTTCAGCTGCACATACTTGCCCACCACATCGACAATGTCGACACGGTTGAGCAGGTCCTGAATAAAGGATTGCGGAATCACCCGACTGACCGTCCTGAGGCATAGCCGTCCCGCGGCGGGCGGCTTCTTTTAGGAATGCGTGACCGGTGCGGCGCCCGGCTGCTTCGGAATATTGTAGTGCAGCGTGATAGGGCCGCCCGAACTGTCTGACATCTCCGTGCAACTGCACCGAACGACGCAGATCCGGTGCCTATCTTGCCAGCAACCGATTAAATCAGTATTTACTTTGCTGCAAGTGCCGCCTTGACCAGGGCCGATACGGCGGTCATGTCGGCACGGCCGGCCAGCTTGCTCTTGAGCACGCCCATGACCTTGCCCATGTCCTGCGGACCGGCGGCGCCAGTGGCGGCAACGGCCTGCTGGACTTCGGCGGCGACGTCCTCGTCCGACAGCGCAGCGGGCATGTAGGCCTTCAGCACCTCGACTTCCGCCGACTCCTTGTCTGCCAGGTCATTGCGACCTGCCTGCTGGAACTGCGAGATCGAATCCTTGCGCTGCTTGATCAGCTTCTCGACCACGGCCAGAACGGCGGTATCGTCCAGTTCCACGCGCTCATCGACCTCGCGCTGCTTGATGGCGGCCAGCAGCAGGCGGATGGTGCCGAGGCGCTCCGTTTCGCGCGCGCGCATGGCGGTCTTCATGTCTTCGCTGATACGGGCTTTGAGGGACATCGTGATCTTCCAGAAAGTGGGTGGACACTCACAGTTGGCGGCGGTGACCGCCCGCTGCAAGGTCCAGAATGCAAAAACCCGCCGAAGCGTAGGCCACAGCGGGTCGGATACAAGCGGGAGCGCCGGGGTCAGTACAGTTTCTTCGGCAGCATCTGGCTGCGGATGCGCTTGTAATGGCGCTTTTCGGCGGCTGCCTTCCTGCGTTTGCGCGCGGCGGTGGGCTTTTCGTAAAACTCGCGCGCCCGCAGTTCCGGGAGCAGCCCGTTCTTCTCGATGGTGCGCTTGAAACGGCGCATGGCAACTTCAAAAGGCTCGTTTTCCTTGAGATGGATCGTGGTCATTTGGCCAGAAAATGAAGAATTTTCGGGATAAGCGGCTCTACGAAGTTTTGGATTGTAGCACCAACAATCGAGCGCGGAAGTGGCGTGCAACGGACACTTGCCGAGTGCCGCCCACTGCCCTTCCAGCCTTCGCCAGACTACCCTTGGGCTACCGATTGCCCTGCCGAAGCGGTGCGCGATGCCTCAGCCGCGGCCTGCCCCGCCGCCACCGCGGACGCCCACGCCCACTGGAAGTTGTAGCCGCCCAGCCAGCCGGTCACGTCCACCACCTCGCCGATGAAATACAGGCCCGGCACCTCGCGCGCCATCATGGTGGTTGACGACAGCGCCCGCGTGTCGACCCCGCCCAGCGTGACCTCGGCCTTGCGGTAGCCCTCCGTGCCCGACGGCACGATGCGCCAGCCGTTGAGCGTGGCGCCAAGCTTACGCAGGGCCTTGTCGGTCACATCATGCAGCGGCATGGCGGCATCCACGCCCGAGGCCGCGCACCAGGCATCGGCCAGCCGCGCCGGCAACCGTTGCGCCAGCAGGTTGCCCAGGTGCTTGCGGCTGCCGGCCTTCTGCTCCAGCAGCCACGCGGCGGCATCCTCGCCATCAAACAGGTCGATGGCGATCGGCGTGCCGGGACGCCAGTAGCTGGAGATCTGCAGCACGGCGGGACCGGACAGGCCGCGATGGGTCCACAGCAGGTCTTCGCGGAAGGCTCCGGCCGTCTTGCCATTGCCGGTGGCGATATCCACTTCCAGCGACACGCCGGCCAGCGGCGCGAACGGCACCCAGTCCTTGCCATCGAAGGTCAGCGGCACCAGCGCCGGCCGGGTTTCGACGATGCCCAGCCCGAACTGCCGGGCGATGCGATAGCCAAAGTCGGTGGCGCCGATCTTGGGGATCGACAGGCCGCCGGTGGCCACCACCAGCGCCCCGGCCCGCACCGTGCCGGTGGCGGTGAGCAGCAGGAAGTCGTCGCCCTCGCGCCGGACCTCGGCCACGCTGCAGCCGGTCTGCCAGCGCACATGGCCGGTGTCGCATTCGGCGCGCAGCATGGCGATCACGTCTTCGGCGCTGTCGTTGCAGAACAGCTGGCCGCGATGCTTCTCGTGCCAGTCGATGCCGTAGCGGCGCATCAGGCCAAGGAAATCCTGCGGCGTGTAGCGCGCCAGCGCCGAGCGGCAGAAGTGCGGATTGGACGACAGGTAGTTGGCGGGCCCGGCCTGTAGGTTGGTGAAATTGCAGCGCCCGCCGCCCGAGATGCGGATCTTCTCGGCAAGCTTGGTGGCATGGTCGATCAGCACCACGCGCGCGCCGTTCTGGCCGGCCACGGCGGCACACATCATGCCGGCCGCGCCCGCACCCAGCACGGCCACGTCATACCGGCCCGTCCGGGCCGATGTTGCCCCGCTCATTGCACGCCTCGCGCATCCATGTGTATTGCCACCGCCAGAGAAAGGGCAGATTGTAGCGAAAAGCACGCCGCGCGCCGCTGTGCTACCCTGCGCGCTTCCTGCAACCTGTTGTTTCGACAGCCGTTTCCCTGACCGGAGACGGCCCTATGCGCTTCCCATGCTTGTCCTCGGCATCGAATCCTCCTGCGACGAAACCGGCCTCGCCCTCTATGACACCGGCGCCGGCCTGCTCGCGCACGCGCTGCACTCGCAGATCGCCATGCACCGCGACTACGGCGGCGTGGTGCCGGAACTGGCGTCGCGCGACCATATCCGCCGCGTGCTGCCGCTGCTGGAGCAGGTGCTGGCCGATGCCGGCCGTACCCGCCAGGACATCGACGCCATCGCCTTCACCCAGGGCCCCGGGCTGGCCGGCGCACTGCTGGTGGGCGCCTCGGTGGCCAATGCACTGGGCTTTGCGCTGAACGTGCCGATGGTGGGCGTGCACCACCTGGAAGGCCACCTGCTGTCGCCGCTGCTGACGCGCGAGCCGCCGCCCTTCCCGTTCGTGGCGCTGCTGGTGTCGGGCGGGCATACGCAGTTGATGGAAGTGCGCGGCATCGGCGACTACACGCTGCTGGGCGAAACCCTGGACGACGCCGCCGGCGAAGCCTTCGACAAGACCGCCAAGCTGCTGGGCCTGGGCTATCCGGGCGGCCCCGAAGTGTCGCGGCTGGCCGAATTCGGCATCCCCGGCGCCTTTGCGCTGCCGCGACCGATGCTGCATTCGGGCAACCTGGATTTCTCGTTCGCCGGACTGAAGACCGCGGTGCTGACGCAAACCCGCAAGCTCGCCAACACCTGCGAGCAGGACCGCGCCAACCTGGCGCGCGCCTTTGTCGATGCCATTGTCGACGTGCTGGCCGCCAAGTCGATGGCGGCGCTCAAGCAGACCGGCCACAAGCGGCTGGTGGTGGCGGGAGGCGTGGGTGCCAACCGCCAGTTGCGCGAGCGGCTGGACCAGATGGGCAAGCAGCGCAAGATCGACGTGTATTACCCGGATTTGGCGTTCTGCACCGACAACGGCGCGATGATCGCGTTTGCCGGCGCCATGCGCCTGCAGGCCGCGCCCGAACTGGCGCGGCACGAGTATGGCTACGGCGTGACGCCGCGCTGGGACCTGGCGGATATCCGCCTGCCTTCGGCGGCCTGAACCGGACCGAAAAAAGAGCCACCGCATGCGGTGGCTCTTTCCATTGCAGCGACAACGCGGTCAGTCGACGCGCTTGTCCCGCTCGATCACCGCATACGCGCTGTGGTTGTGGATCGACTCAAAGTTCTCCGCCTCCAGCACATAGGCCACGATGCGGTCATCCGCATTCAGCCGCATGGCGATATCGCGCACCAGGTCCTCGACGAACTTGGGGTTCTCATAGGCGCGCTCGGTGACGAACTTCTCGTCCGGGCGCTTGAGCAGGCCCCACAGCTCGCACGAGGCCTCTTCCTCGGCCATGCGCACCAGCGCTTCCACCGGCAGCTCGCCGGCCAGTTCCACGTCCATGGTGATATGCGAACGCTGGTTGTGCGCGCCGTATTGCGAGATCTTCTTCGAGCACGGGCACAGGCTGGTCACCGGTACCAGCGCCTTCAGGAACACGCGCGTGGCGCCGTTGCGCACTTCGCCGGTCAGCGTGACCTCGTAGTCCAGCAGCGACTCCACGCCCGACACCGGCGCGGTCTTGCTGATGAAGTACGGGAAGGTGACCTCGATGCGGCCGGCCTCGGCTTCCAGCTTTTCCAGCATCTTGTCCAGCATCAGCCGGAAGCTGGACAGCTCCAGCGGCGCGCGCTCTTCTTCCAGCAGCGCGACGAAGCGCGACATATGCGTGCCCTTCTGGTCCGCCGGCAGGTGCACGTCGAGATTGAAGGTGCCCACGCTCGGCACGATGCCGGTCGGGGTCTTAAGGGTCACGGGGTAACGCACGCCCTTGACACCGACACGCTGGATGGGGATCTGGCGGGTGTCGGGGCTCGACTGGACGTCGGGCATGACGAAGGCGGGATTGATGTCATTCATCTACGGTTTCCTCCAGGGTCGCGCCCAGGTGGGACGGCACGAGCCCTTACGGTCGCGGCAATTTCGCAGTCCATCCATGCCGCGCAACGAGTGTGAAACCACGGGATCCGGCAAGTGGCACGCCGGCCCGCAGCTGCGAACACAAAAAAGGGGAGTTTAAGGGAATTCGGACGCACTCGTGGTGCGAGGGCCGAATCCCCTTCGGGACAGCAGGTGATCAGGCCACGCGCGAGGCGACCGTGACCTTGGGCTGGTCCAGCCCGAAGCGCTCGCGCACCGAGCGCTCGATGCCGGCCGCATCCAGGCCGCATTGCTGCAGCAGATAGGCCGGGTCGCCGTGGTCGACGAAGCGGTCGGGCAGGCCCAGCGTCAGCACCGGCTTGTCGATGCCGGCCTCGGCCAGTGCCTCCAGCACGGCGCTGCCGGCGCCGCCCATCACGCTGCCCTCTTCCACCGTCACCAGGTAGTCGTTCTCCGCGGCCAGGCGCTTGACCAGCTCCACGTCGAGCGGCTTGACGAAGCGCATGTCGGCGACCGCGGCGTCCAGCGCCTCGGCGGCACCCAGGGCCGGGTGCACCATCGAGCCGAACGCCAGGAAGCCCACGCGATGCCCCGCGCGCGCACCGCCCTCGCGGCGCATCACGCCCTTGCCGACTGGCACGGTGGCGAGCTCTGCGGCAATGGCCGCGCCCGGGCCGGAGCCGCGCGGATAGCGCACGGCGCTCGGGCACGCCTGGTGGAACGCAGTGGTCAGCAGCTGACGGCACTCGTTCTCGTCGGACGGCGTCATCACCATCATGTTGGGGATGCAGCGCAGGTAGGCGATATCGTAGGCACCCGCGTGCGTGGCACCGTCGGCGCCGACCAGGCCGGCACGGTCCAGCGCGAACACCACCGGCAGGTTCTGCAGCGCCACGTCGTGGATCAGCTGGTCGTAGCCGCGCTGCAGGAAGGTCGAGTAGATCGCCACCACCGGCTTGAGACCCTCGCAGGCCAGGCCGCCGGCGAAGGTCACGGCGTGCTGCTCGGCGATGCCCACGTCGTAGTAGCGGTCCGGGAAGCGCCGCTCGAACTCGACCATGCCCGAGCCCTCGCGCATCGCCGGGGTAATGCCGACCAGGCGCTTGTCGGCCGCGGCCATGTCGCACAGCCAGTCGCCGAACACCTGCGTGTAGGTCTTGCGCGCCGGCTTGGCCGCCGGGCGGATGCCCTCGGCCGGGTTGAACTTGCCCGGGCCGTGGTAGAGGATCGGGTCGGCCTCGGCCAGCTTGTAGCCCTGGCCCTTCTTGGTCACCACGTGCAGGAACTGCGGGCCCGCGCCCTCGAGCGCGCGCTCGCGGATATTCAGCAGCGTCGGCACCAGCGAGTTCAGGTCGTGGCCGTCGATCGGGCCGATGTAGTTGAAGCCGAATTCCTCGAACAGCGTGGCCGGCACCATCATGCCCTTGGCATGTTCCTCGAAGCGCTTGGCGAACTCCAGCACCGGCGGCGCCACCGACAGGACTTTCTCGATGCCCTTCTTGGTGGCCGCGTAGAACTGGCCGCTCAAGAGCCGCGCCAGGTGGCGGTTGAGCGCGCCCACCGGCGGCGAGATCGACATGTCGTTGTCGTTGAGCACCACCACCAGCGGCAGGTCCTTGTAGACGCCGGCGTTGTTCAGGGCCTCGAAGGCCATGCCCGCGGTCATGGCGCCGTCGCCGATCACCGCCACCGAGACGCGCTTCTCGCCCAGCGTGCGCGCACCCAGCGCCATGCCCAGCGCGGCCGAGATCGAGGTCGACGAATGCGCCGTGCCGAAGGTGTCGTATTCGCTCTCGCTGCGACGCGGGAAGCCCGAGATGCCGCCCCACTGGCGCAGCGTGCCCATGCGCTCGCGGCGCCCGGTCAGGATCTTGTGCGGATAGCTCTGGTGGCCCACGTCCCACACCAGCCGGTCATCGGGGGTGTTGAAGACGTAGTGCAGCGCGATGGTCAGCTCGACCGTGCCCAGGTTGGACGACAGGTGGCCGCCGGTCTGCGAGACCGACTCCAGCACATAGGCGCGCAGTTCGTCCGCCAGGGTCTGGAGCTCGCGCCGGTCGAGCTTGCGCAGGTCTGCGGGGGCGTCAATCTTGTTGAGGAGTGCGTAGGTCATGATGTCCGTTCGGCCGGCTCTCTGTTTAGTGTGTGCGCAGCACGATCAGGTCCGCCAGGTCCCGCAGGCGGTCCGCGCGCTCGCCAAAGCCGGCCAGCGCCTCGTGAGCGTCGGCGCGCAGCGTCCCGGCCAGTGCGCGTGCCGGGTCAAGCCCCATCAGCGACACATAGGTCGGCTTGTCATGGGCGGCGTCCTTGCCGGCGGTCTTGCCCAGCGTGGCGGTATCGGCAGTGACGTCCAGAATATCGTCAACCACCTGGAACGCCAATCCCACTGCCGCCGCATAGCGGTCCAGCGCGGCCAGGCCCTCGGCGTCGATTTCACCACATAGCGCACCCATGCGCACACTGGCGCGCAACAGCGCGCCGGTCTTCATGCGATGCATGGCCTCGAGCGCCTCGCGCGTCATGGCGCGGCCCACGTTCTGCAGGTCGATCGCCTGGCCGCCGGCCATGCCGGTCGAGCCCGACGCCAGCGCCAGCTCGGCCACCAGCTGCAGCCGCGCCGCGGGCGCGATCGCCCCGGCACCGGCCAGCACGATAAAGGCCTGGGTCTGCAGCGCGTCGCCAACCAGCAATGCGGTGGCCTCGTCATAGGCCTTGTGCACTGTGGGCCGGCCGCGGCGCAGGTCGTCGTCGTCCATGCAGGGCATGTCGTCGTGCACCAGCGAATAGGCGTGGATCATCTCCACCGCGCAGGCCGCCGCGTCGCAGGCGGCCGGAGCCGCCCCGCTGACCTCGCCGGCGGCATGCACCAGCAGCGGCCGCACGCGCTTGCCGCCGCTCAGTGCAGCATAGCGCATGGCTTCGTGCAGCGTATGCGGGACGGTCCCGGCAGCGGGCAGCGCCGCCTGCAGGGCGGCCTCGGTGCGGGCGCCCTGGGCCTGCATCCATTGGGCAAAATCACTCATGCCTCGTCCGCCCCCAGTGCACCGTTGGCGCCATTGCCCTCGCCGGCCAGCGGCTTGAGCACATCGCCATCCAGCACGCGGACCTGCTGCTCGACCCGTTCCAGCTTCTGCTGGCAGTAGCGCACCAGCTCGGCGCCGCGGCGGTAGGCCGCCAGCGATGCCTCCAGCGGCAGTTCGCCGCTTTCCATGCTGGCCACCAGCGTTTCCAGCTCGGCCATCGCCGCTTCGTAGGAAGCGGGCGGCGCCGATGCGCTGGTGTCGGCGGTGTTGTCGGTCTGGACCGGAGCGGTCGTCGTTTTTGGCATATCAGGACCTGGAATCAAGGACCCCGGGGGAAACCCGGATGGGGAAGCCCGGATTTTACGCCAAAGCGGGAGCTTGCCCCATCCTTGCGCACGGTCGGCGTGGACCTATCGGGGTGCACAAACCACAGAAGTGACTTGTGCGCTCGGGTCGTCTTTCCGAATGCGCCCGGTACGGCACCCCGATGACGACCCGGGTCGACTTTTTCGCTAAAAAGGCAAAAAAATCAGTCCCTTAACTTTTTGGGTCGGGTACAATCTCCCCCTCGCCGCCAGGGGGCTACCGGACCTTGCCGACCTGGCGGAAGTCTTTCCCAAATCGATTCAATTTTCGATGGTTGGGTTGTTCACTGCTTTCACCTGTTCATCTGGGAGTGGGGATAATGTCCAATCTCAGCACCGCGCTCAACCTGGCGCCGGCTGATTCGCAACTGCCCGTCGGCGTCTATTTCGACGAAGCGCTGCATCAACAAGAACTCGAACTGCTGTTCAGGAATGGCCCGGGCTATATCGGCCACGAGCTGATGGTTCCGGAAGTCGGCGACTACCACACGCTCAGGGCCGAGGACGAAGGCCGCATGCTGGTACGCAACGCCGCCGGCATCGAACTGATGTCCAACGTCTGCCGCCACCGCCAGGCCATCATGCTCAACGGCCGTGGCAATGCGCAGAACATCGTCTGCCCCCTGCACCGCTGGACCTACGACCTGAAGGGCGAGCTGCTCGGCGCGCCGCATTTCGACAAGCAACCCTGCCTGCACCTGAAGCGCTCGCCGCTGCAGAACTGGAACGGCCTGCTGTTCGACGGCAAGCGCGACGTGCGCGCCGACCTGGCCAGGCTGGGTGTGGCGCAGGACCTGAACTTCGACGGCTACATGCTGGACCACGTCGAGGTGCACGAGTGCGACTACAACTGGAAGACCTTTATCGAGGTCTACCTGGAGGACTACCACGTCGTGCCGTTCCACCCGGGGCTGGGCAGCTTCGTCTCGTGCGACGACCTCAAGTGGGAGTTCGGCGAGTGGCACAGCGTGCAGACCGTGGGCCTGCATGCCGGCCTGAAGCGCCCCGGCAGCCCGACGTACCAGAAGTGGCACGACGCGGTGCTGCGCTTCAACGACGGCGTGCTGCCCAAGCACGGTGCGATCTGGCTGACCTACTACCCCAACATCATGGTGGAGTGGTACCCCAACGTGCTGGTGATCTCGACGCTGCACCCGCTCGGCCCGCGCAAGACGCGCAATGTGGTGGAGTTCTACTACCCCGAGGAAATCGCGCTGTTCGAGCGCGAGTTCGTAGAGGCCGAGCGCGCCGCCTACATGGAAACCTGCATCGAGGACGACGAGATCGCCGAGCGCATGGATGCCGGCCGGCTGGCGCTGCTCAAGCGCGGCACCAGCGAAGTCGGGCCGTACCAGTCGCCGATGGAAGACGGCATGCAGCATTTCCATGAGTGGTATCGCCGCGCCATGGCTTACGCGGGCTAGTCCGGCGGACTAGTGCGATAACCGCACAACGCACGCAAGAACGGACCGCCCCGGCGGTCCGTTTTCCTTTGGGACGCGAAGTGCGCTGCTAGAATCATTGTCCGGTGCCGGCAGCCACACCGCTTGCGCGACGCGAGGCCAGACACGAAGCCCGCCCGCGCGCCGGACGCCTCTCCTTCCCGCTTCGTTTCGCTTCACCGCGCCCTCGCCATGCAATCGCTCTGGATGCTGTTCGCCGCCTTCGCCTTCTCGTTGATGGGGGTTGGCGTCAAGCTGGCATCCGATCTCTACACCACCGGCGAGATCGTCTTCTACCGCGGCCTGATCAGCGTGGTCATCATGTGGGTGCTGCTGTCCTCGCGCGGGATCCCGGTGCGCACGCCCTACATGCTGTCGCACATCAAGCGCAGCGTGTTCGGCGTGACCGCGCTGATGCTGTGGTTCACCTCGATCTCGCTGCTGCCGCTGGCCACCGCGATGACGCTGAACTACATGTCGCCGGTGTGGATCGCGCTGATCCTGGGCGCCGGCGCGGCGCTGGCCGGCACCGGCGGCAATGCCGACCGGCGCCTGGTGCTGGCGATCCTGCTGTCCTTTGCCGGCGTGATCTGCCTGCTGCAGCCTTCGGTCGGCAAGGACCAGCTGACCGGCGGCCTGGTCGGACTGATCTCGGGCATGTTCACGGCGCTGGCCTATGTCGAGGTGCGCCAGCTCGGCCAGCTGGGCGAGCCCGAGGGCCGCATCGTGTTCTATTTCTCGCTGGTCGGCATGATCGCCGGGCTGGTGTGGATGCTGCTGGGCGGCGTCAGCGCGCATACCTGGTACGGCGCCGGCCTGCTGCTGGCCATCGGCATCCTGGCCACGCTGGGACAGACCGCGATGACGCGCGCCTACAAGCGCGGCAACACGCTGCTGACCGCCAACCTGCAATACGCCGGCATCGTCTTTTCCAGCGTGTGGGGCATGCTGATCTGGTCCGACCGGCTGAACTGGCTGTCGTGGCTGGGCATGGGGCTGATCATCGCCAGCGGCATCGCCACCACGCTGATGCGCGCGCGCCAGGGCACCGATGCCAAGCCCACGCCGGCCACGCCGGTCAAGTCGCCGGAGGCGGAAGTCCACCCCGAGGTGTAGCATCCCCTGGTGAACTAGACCCATTTCCATCGATCGCAACAGGATTCCCATGCAGAAACCGCTGATTTCCGTCACCGCGCTGCAATCGCTGCTGGCCACCCCCGGCGGCTGCGTCGTGATCGACTGCAGCTTCGACCTGGCCGACCCGGCCGCCGGCCGCGAGGCCTACCGCACCGGCCACCTGCCCGGCGCCTTCTACCTGCACCTGGACAACGAGCTGTCCGGCCCCAAGACCGGCAGCAACGGCCGCCACCCCCTGCCCGACGCCGACGACCTGGTGGCGCGCCTGCAGGCGCTGGGCGTGGACGACGACACCCCGGTAGTGGCCTACGATGCGCAGGGCGGCATGTTCGCCGCGCGGCTGTGGTGGCTGTTGCGCTGGCTCGGCCACGATGCCGTGGCCGTGCTCGACGGCGGCAAGGACGCCTGGGTCAAGGCCGGCCTGCCGCTGGAACACGATGCCACAGAAGAGCCGGAATTCCCCGGCAAGTTCCAACGCCGCAAGTCGCTGGCGCCGACCGTCGACGCCGCCGCGCTGGTGGACAACCTCGAGCGCGCCTCGCTGCTGGTGGTGGATGCGCGCGCGCCCGACCGCTTCCGCGGCGAGAACGAGACGCTGGACCCGGTTGGCGGCCATATCCCCGGCGCGGTCAACCGCTTCTTCAAGGACAACCTGGGCGCGGACGGCCGCTTCAAGCCGGCCGAGACCCTGCGCGCGGAATTCGGCGCAGTGCTGGGTGCGCGCGCCCCGGCGCAGGCAGTGATGCAGTGCGGCTCCGGTGTCACGGCTTGCCACAACCTGCTGGCGCTGGAAGCGGCCGGCCTGGGCGGCGCGGCGCTGTACCCGGGATCATGGAGCGAATGGTGCGCCGATCCGGCGCGCCCGGTCGCGACCGGGGCCGCCTGAGGTCAGCGTGACGAGGCAATGGGCGCGGCGGGCGCAATATGGCCGTGCCCGCCGTGGCTGTGGCTCTCGTGCACGCCGTTGGTGATGAAGACGATCGCCGAGATGCCCGCGGCCACCAGCACCACCTGGATCGCCGACTCGCGCCAGCGCGGCTTGCGCTGCATCTGGGGCATCAGGTCGCTGACCGCGATATAGAGGAAGCTGCTGGCGGCAATCACCAGCACGTACGGAATCCAGCCGCTCAGCTGGTCGAGCAGGAAATACCCGACCACGCCGCCGGCGATGGCCGCCAGGCTCGACAGCAAGTTGAAGGCAAAGGCACGGGCCTTGGAGAAGCCGGCATTGAGCAGCACGATGAAGTCGCCGACTTCCTGCGGGATCTCGTGCGCCGCGATCGCCAGCGCGGTGACCACGCCGATATGCGGATCGGCCAGGAAGGCCGCCGCGATCACGATGCCGTCGGCAAAATTGTGGAAGGTGTCGCCGACCAGGATGGTCAGGCCGCTGCGCCCCGCTTCCTCGCGGTCATGGCCGTGGTGATGGTGGTGCCCGTCGCCCTCGTGGTGGTGCGAGTGGCGCAGTAGCGAGATCTTTTCCAGCAGGAAGAAACCGAGCAGCCCGGCCAGCAGCGTGCCGAACAGCGCGCGCGGGTCGGCGCCGGACTCGAACGCCTCGGGCAGCGAATGCAGCAGCGCGGTGGCCAGCAGCACGCCCACCGAAAAGCTCACCATGCGCTCGACCACGCGGGACGCCACCGTCAGCGACAGCAGCGCCGCCCCGAAGATGCTGCCCACCCCCGAGATCGTGGCGGCGAGCAGGATATACAAAAGCGTCGAATGGATGATGGGCTCCCGGGGTGGCGGTACCGGGCGGCCCCGCCGTTCCGCCCGCATCGCGCCGGGCGGCTAACGCAACAATGTTGCAATAACTCAAAGGCCGCATTGTACGTATCCGCCGGGACTTTGCAATCCTGCTGTCGGGCGAGAGGCGCCTCGCGGCGCCGGGACGGCCGGATCAGGCCACGCCGTGCTGCCTGAACCAGTCCAGGCACTTCTGCCAGCCATCCCTGGCATCGGCTTCACGGTAGCTGGGCCGGTAATCGGCATGGAAGGCATGGCCGGACTCGGGATAGACGATAAAGCGCGAGGCCTTGGCGTCCGGGTCGGACGACGCCGCCAGCGCGGACTTCATCCTCTCCACCTGCTCCTGCGGGATGCCGGTGTCCTTGCCGCCATACAGGCCGAGTACCGGGGCATGGAGCTGGCCGACCAGGTCGATGGGATTCTTCGGCTTGAGCGGGGTCGGCTCGGGCGCCAGCTGGCCATACCAGGCCACGCCGGCCTTCAGGCGCTTGCTGTGCGCTGCATAGAGCCAGGTCATGCGCCCGCCCCAGCAGAAGCCGGTGATGGCCAGGCGCGACACGTCGCCGCCGTTGGCACCGGCCCAGGCCACCGCGGCGTCCAGGTCGCCCATCACCTGCGCGTCAGGCACCTTGGCAATCACCTCGCGCTGCAGCTCCTGGATGGTGCCGAAGCTCTGCGGATCGCCCTGGCGCGCGAACAGTTCCGGCCCGATCGCCAGGTAGCCCAGCTTGGCAAAGCGCCGGCACACGTCGGCGATATGCTCGTGCACGCCGAAGATCTCGCTGACCACCAGCACCACCGGCAGGTTCTTCTTGCCTTCGGGCTGGGCGCGGTAGGCCGGCATGCTGAAGCCGCCCGAGGGGATGGTGACCTCGCCGGCGCTCAGGCCGGCAAAGTCGGTCTTGATGGCCTGCTGGGCCATCACCGGCAGCGCGGCCGCCGCAAAGGCGGAACCCAGCGCCGTCTTGACAAAGCCGCGGCGGTCGAACGTCTGGCCGGGGACGAGGCTATCCACTTCCGGTTTGAGCATGCGTGTCTCCAGGATCGTTGGTGGCTGGGCCGGGATGCGGCGCCAGCGGCAGATTTTAAGCAGACATGGAGAAAACATGGGGCGGCTTTGCAGCCCCCCGCACGCCAGCCGCCCGCGCGGCATGGTGCAGCGCGGGAAGCCCCGGCCCGGCGCGCGTCAGTGCAGCTTGACGCGCGGGCTGGTCTTGCGACGCAGCCAGTGCGAGACCGTGTCCAGCGCCATGCCCACGGCGCCGTGCAGCGCCATCACATGCATCCGGTACAGCGACGTGTACATGACGCGCGCCATCAGCCCTTCGATGAACATCGAGCCGCCGATCAGCCCGCCCATCAGGCTGCCCACCGCGCTGAAATGCCCCAGCGACACCAGCGAGCCGAGGTCCTTGAAGGCGAACGACGGCAGCGGACGCCCGTCCAGCCGGGCGCGCAGGGCGTTGTAGAGGAAGGTGGCCTGCTGGTGCGCGGCCTGTGCGCGCGGCGGCACCGTGGTCTGCTTCTCGGCCCACGGGCAGCTGGCGCAGTCGCCGAAGGCGAAGATGTCCGGGTCGCCCTCGCTCTGCAGCGTCGGGCCGACCACGATCTGGCCCTGGCGGCTGACCGGCAGCCCCAGCGTGGCCAGCACCGGCGGCGCGGTGATGCCCGCCGCCCATACCGTCAGGTCGGCATCGATATGCTTGCCGCTGGCGGTCAGCACCGCCTGCGGCGTGACCTCGGTCACGCGCTCGCTGGTCAGGACACCGACGTCGAGCTTCTTGAGCAGCTTGGCGGTCTCGACCGAGACCCGTTCGGACAGCGCCGGCAGGATGCGCGGGCCGGCCTCGATCACGTGGATATGCACGTCGCGGCGCGGGTCAAGCTGGTGCAGGCCGTAGGCGCTGAGCACGTGCGCGGTGTTACGCAGTTCGGCCGACAGCTCAACGCCGGTGGCGCCCGCGCCGATGATGGCCACGTCAACGCGCGGCCGACCGTCCTCGCCCACGCGCCCGCGCCCGTTCTGGGCCCGCACGCAGGCCGCAATCAGCCGCTTGCGGAAGCGCTCGGCCTGCGCCACGACGTCCAGTGCGATGGCATTCTCGGCCGCGCCGGGCACGCCGAAGAAATGCGTGACGCAGCCGATCGCCAGCACCAGCGTGTCATAGGGCAGCTCGCGCGCCGGCAGCAGTTCGGCGCCGTCCTCGTCGAAGCTGGCCGATACCGAGATGGTCTTGCGGGTGCGGTCGATGCCGGTCAGCTCGCCCAGCTGGAACTCGAAGTGATGCCAGCGCGCCTGCGCCGCGTATTCCAGCTGGTGCGTGTTGGGGTCCATGCTGCCGGCTGCCACTTCATGCAGCAGCGGCTTCCAGATGTGGGTGGGCAGGCGGTCCACCAGCACCACCTGCGCCTGCCCCTTGCGGCCGAGCTTGTCGCCCAGCTTCGTTACCAGTTCCAGCCCCCCTGCTCCCCCACCGACGACAACGATGCGGGGCGTCCTTGTTTCTGTCATGGTCTACCTGATGCGTTTTTTGTAAATTCTTGCCTGAGGCGTTTGCCACAGTCTGCTGCATTGCAGCATGGCTGGCAAGCCGGTGGGCCTGACTCAGCAGTCGCTTCATTCGATACCACAACGCATGGGCGGCGCAGGCTGGCTGACAGGCGGCCTCGTCAGTGCGCTTCTTCCCAGTTGGCGCCGCTGCCCACTTCGGCCACCAGCGGCACGCGCAGCTGCGCCACCGAGCACATCAGCTCCGGCAGCCGCACCTTGACCAGCTCCAGCTCATGCTCCGGCACCTCCAGCACCAGTTCATCGTGCACCTGCATGATTTGGCGCGTCTGCAGCCCGTCGCGCTCCAGCCAGCCCTGCACCGCGATCATCGACAGCTTGATCAGGTCGGCGGCGGTGCCCTGCATCGGCGCGTTGATGGCGGCGCGCTCGGCGGCCTGCCGGCGCGGGCCGCTGCCGCCGTTGATGTCGGGCAGCCACAGCCGGCGGCCGAACACGGTCTCGACATAGCCTTGCTCGCGCGCGGTCTGCCGGGTCTCTTCCATGTAGTGGGCCACGCCCGGGTAGCGCATGAAATAACGGTCGATGTAGTGCTTGGCGGCCTCGCGCTCGATACCCAGGTTGCCGGCCAGGCCGAACGCGCTCATGCCGTAGATCAGGCCGAAGTTGATCACCTTGGCGTAGCGGCGCTGCTCGCTGCTGACGGCCTCGCGCTCCACGCCGAAGATCTCGCCGGCGGTGGCGCGGTGGATGTCCTCGCCGTTGGCAAAGGCGCGCAGCAGGTTCTCGTCGCCCGAGATATGGGCCATGATGCGCAGCTCGATCTGCGAGTAGTCGGCCGACACGATCACGCTGCCGGGCTCGGCGATAAAGGCTTCGCGGATGCGGCGGCCCTCCTCGGTGCGCACCGGGATGTTCTGCAGGTTGGGCTCGGTCGACGCCAGCCGGCCGGTCACCGCGGTGGCCTGGCCGTAGCTGGTGTGCACGCGGCCGGTCTGCGGGTTGACCATCTTGGGCAGCTTGTCGGTATAGGTGGACTTGAGCTTGGCCAGGCCGCGGTAGTCCAGCAGCAGCTTGGGCAGCGGGTAGTCCTCGGCCAGCTTCTGCAGCACCTCTTCGTCGGTCGAGGGCGCGCCGCTGGCGGTTTTCTTCACCACCGGCAGCTTCATCTGGCTGAACAGGATCTCGCCGATCTGCTTGGGCGAGCCCAGGTTGAAGGGCTGGCCGGCGGCCTCGTAGGCGGCCTGCTCCAGCGCCAGCATGCGCTGGCCCAGCTCGGCGCTCTGCGCGGCCAGGCGTTCGGCATCGATCAGCACGCCGTTGCGCTCGACCTTCTGCAGCACCACCGAGACCGGCATCTCGATCTCTTCATACACGCGGCGCAGGCCCGCCGCGGCTTCCACCTGCGGGAACATCTTGCGGTGCAGGCGCAGGGTCACGTCGGCGTCTTCGGCAGCGTATTCGGTGGCGCGCGCCAGGTCGATCTGGTCGAAGCCGATCTGGCTGGCGCCCTTGCCGCACACCTCTTCATAGGTGATGGTCTTCAGGCTCAGCAGGCGCTCGGCCAGGCTGTCCATGCCATGGTTGCGGTGCGAGGCCAGCACGTAGCTCTGCAGCATGGTGTCGTGCGCCACGCCGCGCAGCTTCACACCATGGTTGGCAAAGACATGGACGTCGTACTTGAGGTTCTGGCCCAGCTTCGGGCGGCCGGCATCTTCCAGCCATGCACGCATGCGCCCCAGCACGAACTCGCGCGACAGCTGGCCGTGGTCGGGCAGCCCGGCCACGTCCGGGCCACGGTGCGCCACCGGGATATAGCAGGCCACGCCCGGCTCGACCGACAGCGAGATGCCGACCAGCTGCGCCTGCATCGGGTCCAGCGAAGTAGTCTCGGTGTCGATCGCCACCAGCGGTGCGGCCTCGATGCGCCGCATCCAGTCTTCCAGCTGGGCTTCGGTGCTGACCGTCTGGTAGCTGATCTCGGTCGGCGCGGCCTGGTCCGCTGCCGGTGCCTCGGCTGCGCCGGCCGCGGCCGGCACATCGAACAGGCCGCCTTGCGCCGGCGCGGCGGCCGCGCGGGCGCGGGCCTGGGCGCGGGCATCGGGCAGGCTTTCGCCGGTCGCTTCGCGCAGCCAGGTCTTGAAGCCGTAGCGCGAGAAAAACGCCACCAGCTTGTCCTTGTCCTCGCCGATTTCGCGCAGCGCGTGGAAGTCCGCCACCGCGGCGGAGAGGTCGCAGTCGGTCTTGACCGTGACCAGCTGGCGCGCCATCGGCAGCCAGTCCAGCGTATTGCGCAGGTTCTCGCCCACCACGCCCTTGATGCCGGGGGCGGCGGCGATCACGCCGTCGAGCGAGCCATGCTCGGCCAGCCATTTGACCGCGGTCTTGGGGCCGACCTTGGGCACGCCCGGCACGTTGTCGACCGCATCACCGATCAGCGACAGGTAGTCGATGATGCGCTCGGGCGGCACGCCGAACTTGGCCACCACGCCAGGGGGATCGAGCACCTCGCCGCTCATGGTATTGACCAGCGTGACCTGGTCGTTGACCAGCTGCGCCAGGTCCTTGTCGCCGGTGGACACCACCGTGCGCACGCCCTGCTCCGTGGCCTGGCGCGACAGCGTGCCGATCACGTCGTCGGCCTCCACGCCGTCAACCACCACGATCGGCCAGCCCATGGCGCGCACGGCCTCATGGATCGGCTCGATCTGGCGCGCCAGGTCTTCCGGCATCGACGGGCGATGTTCCTTGTAGGCCGGATACATGTCGTCGCGGAAGGTCTTGCCCTTGGCGTCGAACACGCAGGCGCTATACTCTGCCGGGTAGTCGTTGCGCAACTTGCGCAGCATGTTGATCATGCCGTAGATTGCCCCTGTGGGCAGACCCTCCCCATTCCTCAGGTCCGGCAGAGCGTGATAAGCGCGATACAGATAGCTCGATCCATCGACGAGCAAGAGTGTTTTTGGACTATCCGACATTCCCATGGACTCAAAATTGACTGGTGCCGCTGCAGGCGGTGCCTCGACCGCCCCCCTTGCTGACCCGGATGTTTCCGACATTTCCGGCGATACCGTGCAACCCCCGCCGGAGGCTGCTTCCGAGCACGCCGCGGCCATCGCCGCGGCGGCCGATGCTGCTGCCGCGGGCAATCCGCCCGAAGTTGCTGCTGAAAAGGCCGCTGCTGCGGCCGCGCGCGCCAATCCGCGCAAGATGATCCCCAGCCTGCGTGCGCTGGCCGACGAAGACCGCGCTACCGCGAAGAAGGCGCGCGCCTCGTGGCAAATGTTCACGATTATGGCAGAGTTCATCGAGGCCACCGAGTACCTCTCCGAGATCCGCCCGGCCGTGTCGATCTACGGCAGCGCGCGCCTGCGCGAGGACTCGCCGTACTACCAGCGCACCATCGAGATCGCCCGGCTGTTTTCGGACGCCGGCTTTGCCGTGATCTCCGGCGGCGGCCCCGGCATCATGGAAGCGGCCAACAAGGGCGCGCATGCCGGCAAGTCCGCCAGCGTCGGCCTGAACATCGAACTGCCGCACGAGCAGCAGGGCAATCCGTACCAGGACATTGCCATGCGCTTTCGCCACTTCTTCACGCGCAAGGTCACCTTCGTCAAGAATTCGGACGCCTTCATCGTGATGCCGGGCGGCTTCGGCACGCTCGACGAGCTGGCCGAGGTGCTGACGCTGGTGCAGACCGGCAAGTCGCGCTCGGTGCCGGTGATCATGTTCGGCAGCCGTTTCTGGAAGGGCCTGCTGGACTGGTTCCGCTTCACGCTGCTGCCGATGGGCCTGATCGCCGAGCACGACCTGGACCTGATGAAGATCGTCGACGAACCGCACGAAGTGCTGGAAGCGGTCTACGACTACTACGAGCAGCGCGGCGGCGACAAGCCGATTCCGCCCAAGGAAGAGATGTTCTACCTGTAAGGCATGGACGCCGGGGCGCGCGGCGCCAAGCCACGTACCCGGCACCCGGCGCCCGTTGCGCAGGTGCCCCCCGGGGCACGGCAGCGGCCTGCGCACGGCAGGAATTGCTAGAATGGAACCTGTCCGTCTTCCAAGCCCGGCGCCGCCGGGTTGCAGTCCAACCGCCGCATGCCGCGGGGTTGCGCGCAAGCTGCGCCGCAGCCCCGCACAGGAGCACCTGATGACCTCCCCCTCCACCGCCCGCTCGGTCCGGCCCACGCGGTCTTCCGCCGTGACCGGCGAGCCTGAATCGCCTGCCAGGCGGTCCGTGTCCAGCCTCGCCGCCGTGGCCGCCGCCACGCTGGCGCTGGCTTCCGGCTGGGCCGTCGCGCAGGAAAGCAATGCGCTGACGCAGCAGGAGCTGAACCAGATCAACAACCAGCCGATCGCCCCGGCGGCCAAGTCGCAACTGAACCAGCCGCGCCAGCCGAGCTTCCAGCTCAATGAACGCGATGGCACCCAGGTGCGCGAGTACCGCGACAAGGGACGGGCCACCGATATCCAGGTCAGGTCGGGTTTCGGCACTAAATACGAGATGAGCAAGCCGGAAGACAGCTCGCCCAAGATCCGCGAGCACGATGTCAACCGCGTGCCTTCGGTCAACCTGAAGTTCTGAGTTCGCTACCCACGGCCTGGCGTAAGCCCCAGGCCGCGCCGGCCCTCCGGCAGTGTCATGCCGCGGCGGCGGCCCGGACTTTGTCCGGAAACCGGTGCCCGCCGCTTCCCGATTCGCTTCACACAACGAGTATGGCCGTATTCACCACGGTCTCGCAGGACGAGATCGCCCGCTGGCTGCTGGATTTCAACCTTGGCGAAGTGCGCGAGCTGCGCGGCATCGCCTCGGGCATCGAGAACAGCAATTTCTTCCTTACCACGGAGCACGATGGCCAGACGCGCCAGTATGTGCTGACCATTTTCGAGCGGCTCACGTTCGCGCAGCTGCCGTACTACCTGCACCTGATGGCGCACCTGGCCGAGCGCGGCATCCGCGTGCCCGCGCCGATCCCGGCGCGCGACGGCGAGATCCTGCGCCCGCTCAAGGGCAAGCCCGCCACCATCGTCACGCGCCTGCCGGGCGCATCGCAACTGGCGCCCGACGCGCAGCACTGCGCTGAAGTGGGCGACATGCTGGCACGCATGCACCTAGCCGGCCAGGACTATCCGCGCCAGCAGCCCAACCTGCGCAGCCTGCCCTGGTGGCGGCAGACCGAGCCTGAGATCCTGCCCTTCCTGGATGCCGGCCAGCGCGCGCTGCTGCAGCAGGAGATCGCCCACCAGGCCGCCTTCTTCGCCAGCGCGGACTACGCCGGCCTGGGCTCGGGCCCGTGCCACTGCGACCTGTTCCGCGACAACGCGCTGTTCGAGGAAGACGGCAGCGGACGCCACCGCCTGGGCGGATTCTTCGACTTCTACTTCGCCGGCAACGACAAGTGGCTGTTCGATGTGGCGGTCACCGTCAACGACTGGTGCATCGACCTGGCCAGCGGCGAACTCGACCCCGCGCGCACGCAGGCCTTGCTGCGGGCTTATCATGCCGTGAGGCCGCTGACCGCCACCGAGGCCGCGCACTGGCAGGACATGCTGCGCGCGGGTGCGCTGCGCTTCTGGGTATCGCGACTGTGGGACTTCTACCTGCCGCGCGAGGCCGACATGCTGCAACCGCACGACCCGACCCATTTCGAACGCATCCTGCGCCGGCGCATCGGCGCGGACCCTGCAAGCGCCCCGCTCCCCTGGATCTGATCCGTATGCAACTACTGGAAGTCCCTGCCAAGGAAGGCTACACCTGGTTCCGCCAGGGCATCTGGCTGTTCCGCAAGAACCCGCTGACCTTCCTGATGCTGCTGTTCGTCTACCTGATCGCCGCGCAGCTGGCCATCGTGGTGCCGCTGATCGGCATTATCGCGCTGCTGGTGGTCACCCCCGGCCTGTCGGTCGGCGTGATGACCGCATGCCGCGACGTGATCCAGAACAAGCGGGTGATGCCCACCGTGCTGCTGGCGGGTTTCCGCGCCAACGGCAAGGAAGCCACGCGCAACCTGCTGGTGCTGGGCGGCATCTACGCCGGGCTGGTGTTCATGCTGGGGCTGATCGCCGGCTCGGTGGTCGACATGAGCGCGCTGGTGCCGATCGTGCTGAAGGAAGAAGCGCCGACCGCCGAAGCGGTGCGCCAGCTGTACTACGCCATGCTGATCGGCGCGCTGCTGTACACGCCGATCGCGATGATGTTCTGGTTCGCGCCGCTGCTGGCAGCCTGGCACGGCGTGCCGCCGGTCAAGGCACTGTTCTTCAGCTGGACCGCGTGCTGGCGCAACCGCGGCGCATTCCTCACCTACGCGGTGCTGTTCGCGATGCTGCTGGTGGCGATCCCGTTCTTCCTGGAGGCGGTGTTCAGCGCCTTCGGCGCGGAAACGGTGCTGTCGTTCCTGGTCACGCCGTATTCGCTGCTGATGCTGGCGATCCTGTACTGCTCGTTCTATGCCACGTACCGCGGCTGCTTCAACGTGACGCCGCCGGGGGTGGATCCGGCCGCGCCGGCAACTCCCGGGGCCTGAACAACGGGCGCTCGCTACGGGATTGTGTGCTCCCTCTCCCGCTTGCGGGAGAGGGAGCACACCGCCCTCACGGGCTATTCGCAGAACGTCTTCACCATCTCGTCCGCTGCCAGGCGCAGGTCCGGCACGAATCCCATCAGCTGGTCCATCGTCATGCGTGCCATCGGCACCTGCACGGCAATCGCCGCGCAGGCGCGGCTCCGGTTGCGCATCACCGGCACCGCGACCGCGATCATGCCTTCCAGGTTTTCCTGATTGTTGACCCCCAAACGCCGCTGCCGTGTCTCGGCCAGTTCCGCGTGCAAGGCCTCGGCATTGGTAATGGTGTGCGCCGAGTGCGCGCGCAGCGGCAGGCTGGCAACCAGGCGCTGGCGCTGCGCGCTCGGCAGGAACGCCAGCAACAGCTTGCCGCTGGCGGTGCAGTGCAGCGGCACCCGCGAGCCCGGCTGCAGGTGCATGCGCAGCGGCCATTGCGTTTCCACGCGGTCCAGGTAGACCACGTCGTCGCCGGACAGCATGGTCAGGTTGCAGGTCTCACCGATCTTGTCGACCAGCTGCTGCAGGATCGCATGGCGCGCCGCCGCCGGACCTGCCTGCATCAGCACATTGACGGCCAGCTGCCGCACGCGCGATGAGCACTCGTAGTGGCGGTTGCCGGCCGTGCGCGACACCAGCCACGTGCTTTCCAGCTGCTTGAGGATGCGGTGGACGGTCTGCTTCGGCAGCTCGATCGCCTGCACGATGGCCGCCAGCGACAGCGGTCCGTCGGCCGCGGACAGGATCTCGAGAATGCGGAAGGCGCGCACGGCGGCGGCATTCGAATGATTGCTCATGGATCAAATTTAAAGGATTCCGGGACGCATGGCCGTCCCGAAAACTGAATTCTCGATCGCACCCCGGCTGCGCGCTCGCGAAAGCGCACAAATTGGGACGGCCTGTCTGCCCCGCTTCACTAGATTCGATCCAGGGCCGCCGACGGTGCCGCGAAGTGCACGACAAAGCGCGGCGGCCTAACCGTCCAAACCGCGGAGTCGAATCCATGAGTGTGCAAATACTGCATCGCCGGCAGTCCAACAATTCCGATTTGCCCCTAGCGACGGCATCGCTGCCCGTGCAGCCAGCGCAAGCCGCGGCTGAAGCCGTCGCTGCGGTCGTGGCCCGGGCCAGGCAGGCGCAGCGCGAGTTCGCGCGTGCCGACCAGGCCACCATCGACACGGCAGTCGCCGCAGCCGCGTGGGCCATCATGGAGCCCGCGCGCAACCGCCAGCTGGCCGAGCGTGCCGTCGCCGACACCGGGCTGGGCAATGTCGACGACAAGATCCGCAAGAACCACCGCAAGACGCTGGGCCTGCTGCGCGACCTGCATGGCCGCAGGACGGTGGGCGTGATCGCGCAGGATGCGGCAGCCGGCATCACCGAGATCGCGCGGCCCGTGGGCGTGGTGGCGGCCATTACGCCTTCGACCAATCCCGCGGCCACGCCGGCCAACAAGATCATCAACGCGCTCAAGTGCGGCAACAGCGTGATTGTGGCGCCGTCGCCGAAGGGGCAGGACACCTGCGCGCTGCTGCTGTCGTTCATCCACGCCGAGTTTGCGCGCGCCGGCCTGCCCGCCGACCTGGTCCAGATGCTGCCCGCGCCGGTCTCGAAGGCCGCGACGGCGGAGCTCATGCGGCAGGCCGACCTGGTGGTCGCGACCGGCTCGCAGGCCAACGTGCGCATGGCCTACACCTGCGGCACACCGGCCTTCGGCGTGGGCGCCGGCAATGTGGCATCGATCATCGACGCCAGCGCCACGCTGGATGACGCGGCGGCCAAGGTGGTGCGCTCCAAGACCTTCGACAATGCCACCAGTTGCTCTTCGGAGAACAGCCTGGTCGTGCTCGACGCGGTCTACACACCCATGCTCGACGCCCTGGCGGCGGTCCGCGGCGTGCTGCTCACGGCTTCGGAGAAAGCGCGGCTGCAGGCGCTGATGTGGCGCGACGGCAAGCTCGCCGGCACCTTCACGGGACAGAGCGCGACCCGCATTGCCGAGCTCGCCGGGCTGGAACGCGTGCGCGCGCTGCAGCCCGCGATGCTGCTGGCGGAGGAAGCCGGTGTCGGCAGCGACTACCCCTTCTCCGGCGAGAAGCTCTCGCCCGTGCTGACGCTCTACCGCGCGGCCGACTTCGCGGCGGCGGTCGAGCGCGTGGCGAGCCTGTACGCCTATATGGGCGCCGGGCATTCGGTCAGCCTGCATTCGTCCAACCCACGCCATGCGCTGCAGCTCGGACAGGAACTGCCGGTGGCGCGCGTGATCGTGAACCAGGCGCACTGCTTCGCCACCGGCGGGAATTTCGACAACGGCCTGCCGTTCTCGTTGTCGATGGGCTGCGGCACCTGGGGCGGCAACAACTTCTCGGACAACCTCGGCTGGCGCCAATACCTGAACATCACCCGCATCGCCGTGCCCATCGCCGAGCACGTGCCCGATGAAGCGGACCTGCTGGGCGATTACTTCGCGAGGGTCGGCAAATGAACGCGCCCACGGAACCCGAGGTGTTCGACACGCTTGCAGCGCTGATAGCCGTGCGCGCCGCGCAGTGGCCCGACAAGCGCTACCTGTTGTCCCCGGACAGCGGCCATGCGCTGACGTTCGGCGCGCTGGCGACGGACGCCGGCACGCTCGGCCGCCGCTATGCGGCAGCCGGCCTGGGCAGCGGCCAGACGGTGTCGGTGTACCTGCCCAACGGCGAGCAGACCGCGCGGCTCCTGCTCGGCACCATGGCCTGCGGGCTGGTCGTCAACCCGATCAACCTGCTGTGCCAGCCGGCGCAGCTGCGCTACATCCTGGGGCATTCGGATACGCGGCTGGTCTTCACCTGGCCCGACGGAGAAGCCGCCATCCGCGAAGCCCTGCGCGAGGCCGGGCTGGACCTGCCGGTGCTCGTCACCGCGCCCGACGCCAACAGCCTGCCGGCACTGCCGGCCACGCATGCCGCTGCGTCGCCACTGCCCCCACCGCAGCCTGACGCGCCCGCACTGCTCATGTACACGTCCGGCACCACCGGCACGCCCAAAGGCGTGCTGCTGACGCAGCGCAACCTGGTGGCCAACGGCGCCAACGTCAGCCGCGAGCACTGCCTCGGGCCGGCCGACCGGGTGCTGGCGACGCTGCCGCTGTACCACATCAACGGCCTGGTCGTGACCGCGATCGCGCCGCTGGTGCACGGCGGCTCGGTGGTGATGCCGATGCGCTTTTCCGCCAGCGCGTTCTGGCAGGACAGCGCGCGCCACGGCTGCACCTGGCTGAACGTGGTGCCGACCATCATCGCCTACCTGCTGAACGATCCACACGGCCAGGCTCCGGCCGGCGTGCGCTTCTGCCGCTCGGCCTCGGCCGCGCTGCCGCCCGAGCATCACCGCGCCTTCGAGGCGCGCTTCGGCATCGGCGTGATCGAGACCATGGGCATGACCGAGACTGCCGCACCGGCGTTCAGCAATCCGCTCGACCCGGGCCAGCGGCGCATCGGCAGCATCGGCAGGCCATCTGGCACGCGCGCACGCGTACTCGGGCGCGACGGCAAGCCGGTGCCTGACGGACAGGTCGGCGAGATCGTGCTGCAGGGCGAGAGCGTGATGGCGGGCTACTACAAGGCGCCGGATATCACGCGCGAGGCCTTTACGCACGATGGCTGGCTGCGCACGGGCGACCTCGGCTACCGCGACGCCGACGGCTACTTCTACATCAGCGGGCGCGCCAAGGAACTGATCATCAAGGGCGGCGAGAACATCGCCCCGCGCGAGATCGACGAGGCGCTGCTGCGCCATCCGGCCGTGCTCGAAGCCGCGGCGGTCGGCGTGCCGGACCCGGCCTACGGGCAGGAGATCGTTGCCTACGTGGTCATGCGCGAGGCCGCGCGCTGCGATGACGCGGCGCTGCGCGCGCATTGCCTGCGCGAGCTGGGCCGCTACAAGACGCCGAAGGAGTTCCGCTTTATCGCCGAGCTGCCGCGCGGCCCGTCCGGCAAGGTGCAACGGCTGAAGCTGCTCGACCACGCCTGAACCTTCCCCCCTTCCACAACCCTCGCCAAGGAGCCTGCCCGACCGGAATCCACCAGACCAGGAGACACGACTCAAGACTGCAGACAGATTGCTCAAGGACGGGGCAGCGCGGCCGGCGCCGCGCCCCCGGCGCGCCGCAAGCGCATGGCTACGGACCGTGCGCCGGCCGCCGCCCCGTCAACACCACGCGCGCGCCGCGCATAGGAGGTGGTTATGAAGCAACGCATCAAGACCCGGCACATGATCCTGGGCGTCATGTGCCTGATGTATTTCATCGCCTATATCGACCGCGTCAACATCTCGGTCGCCGCCCCCCTGATCCGCGAGGAAATGGGGCTGACCACATCGCAGCTGGGGCTGGTGTTCTCGGCCTTTGCCTACCCCTATGCCGCCATGCAGATCCTCGGCGGCTGGATGGCAGACAAGTTCGGGCCCAAGAAGGTGCTGATCGTGCTGTCGCTGATCTGGGGCGTGGCCACCGTGCTGACCGGCTTCGCGGGCAGCGTGCTGATGCTGGTGGTGCTGCGCTTCGTGCTGGGCATCGGCGAAGGCGGCGCGTTCCCGACCGCGACGCGCGCCTTCACCTACTGGATGCCGGTGGCGGAGCGCGGCTTCGCGCAGGGCATCACCCACAGCTTCGCGCGGCTGGGCGGCGCGATCACGCCGCCGGTCGTGCTGGTCATCGTGGCCGCCGCCGGCTGGCGCGAAGCCTTTATCGTGCTGGGCGCTGTCAGCCTCGGCTGGACCTTGCTGTACGCCTTCTTTTTCAAGGATTCGCCCGACAAGCACAGCCGCGTGACCGCGCAGGAACTGCAGGAGATCGGCTACCGGCAGGGCGACAGCCGGCAGGCCGCCAAGGCGGCCACGCCGTGGCGGCGCCTGTTCCGGCGCATGTGGCTGGTGACCTTCGTCGACTTCTGCTACGGCTGGTCGCTGTGGGTCTACCTGACGTGGCTGCCTTCGTACCTGAAGGAGGCACGCGGCTTCGACCTGAAGCAGCTGGCGCTGTTCACCGCGCTGCCGCTGATGGCCGGCGTGGTCGGCGATACGCTCGGCGGCGTGCTGTCGGACCGGATCTACAAGCGCACCGGCAACCTGCGCCTGGCGCGCGGCGCGGTCCTGTTCGTGGGGCTGGCCGGCTCGCTGATGTTCATCGCGCCGATGACCTTCACGGCCGATGCCGTCAACGCGGTGATCCTGCTGTCGCTGTCGTTCTTCTTCCTGGAGCTGACCAACGCGGTGCTGTGGAGCCTGCCGCTGGACATCGCCGGCAAGTACGCCGGCACCGCGGGCGGCATGATGAACACCGGCTTCGGCGTGGCCGGCATGGTGTCGCCGGTGGTGTTCGGCTACCTGATCGAGCGCACCGGCAGCTATGACCTGCCGTTCATGATCTCGGGGGCGCTGCTCGGGGTTGGCGCGCTGGCCTCGCTGTTCATCAATCCGCTGCTGACGGTGGACAGCCCCGACGAAAAGGCTGGCGAGGTCCGCCACGCCCTGCCCTGAGCCTCCCGGGGGCGCGGCATGGCGCGCAGCGAAGCCGGACCCGTTCAGTCGATCGCGTCCAGCTTCGCCACCGACAGCGCCAGCCACTTGGCGCCGTTGCGCTTGAAGTTGATATTGGCGCGTGCGTCGGTGCCCTCGCCTTCCAGCGCGGTGATCACGCCTTCGCCAAACTTGTTGTGGAACACCGACTGCCCCACCCGGAAGCCGGTGCCGGCCTCGCGCTTGGCATCGGCATAGCCGTTGCCGTTGTCCATGCCGCCGGTGGGGCGCGTGCCGGTATAAGGCACGTCCTCGGGCTTGCGGAACCAGTCGCGGCCCCAGGCGCTGTCGCGCTCCTGGCGGCGCACGCCGCCGTAGCCCTGCGCCGGCGGCGTCAGCCACTTGAGCGAGGCCTCGGGCAGTTCCTCGAAGAAGCGTGAGCGCACGTGGTAGCGGGTCTGGCCGTGCAGCATGCGGCTTTGCGCGAACGACATGTAGAGCCGCTTGCGCGCGCGCGTGATCGCCACGTACATCAGGCGGCGCTCTTCCTCCACGCCGTCCGGGTCCATCATGCTGTTCTCGTGCGGGAACAGGCCCTCTTCCATCCCGGTGATGAAGACCACGTCGAACTCCAGCCCCTTGGCCGCATGCACGGTCATCATCTGCACCGCGTCCTGGCCGGCCTGGGCCTGGTTGTCGCCGGCTTCCAGCGAGGCATGGGTCAGGAACGCGACCAGCGGCGTCATCACCACCGGCAGCGCTTCCGGATCCAGCACCTGCTGGGCCTGGTCGCCGTCGGCCAGTGCCGGGGCGGCGGGGCTGCGGTCAACCGGGATCACCGCGGCCAGCGCCTCCAGGCCGTAGCCTTCCTCGACCACGAAGGCCTGCGCTGCGGTCACCAGTTCCTGCAAGTTCTCGATGCGGTCCTGGCCTTCCTTCTCGCCCTGGTAGTGGGTGATCAGGCCGCTGTGGTTGATTACGTACTCGACGGTCTCGGCCAGCGTCATGCGGCGCGTGTCCTCGCGCATCTTCTCTACCAGGCGCGCAAACGCTGCCAGCTTGCTGCCGGCCGCGCCGGGCACGTAGGCCACCGCCTCGGCCAGCGCGCAGTCATACTGGCGCGCCATGTCCTGCAGCACTTCCAGCGAGCGCGCGCCGATGCCGCGCGCCGGGAAGTTGACCACGCGGCCAAAGGCGGCATCGTTGCGCGGGTTCTCCAGCAGCTGCATATAGGCCAGCGCGTGCTTGATTTCGGCGCGCTCGAAGAAGCGCAGGCCGCCATAGACGCGGTACGCGATGCCGGCCGAGAACAGCGCATGCTCGATCACGCGCGACTGCGCGTTGCTGCGGTACAGGATGGCAATCTCGGCGCGGCTGGCGCCCTGCGCGATCTGGTCGCGGATCTCCTCGATGATCCAGGCGGCTTCCTGGCCGTCCGAGCCGCCCTGGAACACCCGCACCGGCTCGCCGTGGCCGGCGTCGGTGCGCAGGTTCTTGCCCAGGCGGCGCGCGTTGTGCGAGATCAGGTGGTTGGCCGAATCCAGGATATGCCCGTGCGAGCGGTAGTTCTGCTCCAGCTTGATCAGCCGGCGCACGCGGAACTCGTGCTCGAAGTCGCGCATATTGCCGACGTTGGCGCCGCGGAACGCATAGATGCTCTGGTCGTCGTCGCCTACGGCAAAGACCGCGGCCGGGTTCTGCGTGCCGTAGCCGGCCAGCAGCTTGAGCCACTGGTACTGCAGCACGTTGGTGTCCTGGAACTCGTCGACCAGCACGTGGCGGAAGCGGTGCTGGTAGTGCTGGCGGATGGCGTCGTTGTAGCGCAGCAGCTCGTAGCAGCGCAGCAGCAGCTCGGCAAAGTCGACCACGCCTTCGCGCTGGCACTGCAGGTCGTAGGCGGCGTAGAGGTCGACAAAGCGCTTGTTGAAGTCGTCGTTGGCCTCGACGTCGGCCGGGCGCAGGCCCTGCTCCTTGGCGTTGTTGATGAAGTACTGCAGGTTCTTGGCCGGGTACTTCTCATCGTCGACGTTGAGCGACTTGAGCAGCCGCTTGAGCGCCGAGAGCTGGTCCTGGCTGTCCAGGATGGCAAAGGTCTGGGGCAGCCCGGCGTCGCGGAAATGCGCGCGCAGCATGCGGTTGCACAGGCCGTGGAAGGTGCCGATCCACATGCCGCGGGTGTTGATCGGCAGCATCGACGACAGCCGCGTCTGCATTTCCTTGGCGGCCTTGTTGGTAAAGGTCACCGCCAGGATGCCCGCCGGCGAGACCCGGCCGTTCTGGATCAGCCAGGCGATGCGCGTGGTCAGCACGCGGGTCTTGCCGCTGCCCGCGCCCGCCAGGATCAGCGCCGGTTCGTCAGGCAGGGTGACGGCGGCTAGTTGTTCGGCGTTCAGGTTGGCAAGCAGGTCGGACATCGGATGAGCCTTGTGGATTGACGGCAATTATACCGGCGGGCCCTGTCCTGCAAGTCACATCCGGCGGGGCCGGATGGCCGGGAAATAGGCACCAGCCTGCCACCCCCGTATAATTTAACGTTTTACTGGCGCAATGCCGGCCGCCGACGGCCGCCGCCTCGCCAGGCGCAGGCCGAAGCACCCTGCGACGACCCCCGACGCCAATATCGACATCCCAGCATGACCGCCCAAGACCAGTCCCTCGCCAAAAGCTTCGAACCCACCGCCATCGAGGCGAAATGGGGCCCCGAGTGGGAGAAGCGCGGCATCGCCAAGCCGACCTTCGACCCTGCCCGCCCGGACTTTGCGATCCAGCTGCCGCCGCCCAATGTGACCGGCACGCTGCATATGGGCCACGCGTTCAACCAGACCATCATGGACGGCCTGGCGCGCCATGCGCGCATGAGCGGCGCCAATACGCTGTGGGTGCCGGGCACCGACCACGCCGGCATCGCCACCCAGATCGTGGTGGAGCGCCAGCTCGAGTCGCAGGGCGTGTCGCGCCATGACCTGGGCCGCGAGAAGTTCACCGAGAAGGTGTGGGCCTGGAAGGAAGAGTCGGGCTCGACCATCACCCGCCAGGTGCGGCGCATGGGCGCTTCGATCGACTGGAGCCGCGAGTACTTCACGATGTCGCCCGAGATGTCGAAGGCGGTCACCGAAGCCTTCGTGCGCCTGCACGAACAGGGCCTGATCTATCGCGGCAAGCGCCTGGTCAACTGGGACCCGGTGCTGGGCACCGCGGTGTCGGACCTGGAAGTCGACAGCGTCGAGGAAGAAGGCTCGCTGTGGCATATCCACTATCCGCTGGTCGAGGCTGACGCCAAGGGCGGCCTGACCCACCTGACCGTGGCCACCACCCGCCCCGAAACCATGCTGGGCGACGTGGCCGTGATGGTCCACCCGGAAGACGAGCGCTATGCGCACCTGGTCGGCAAGTTCGTGCAGCTGCCGCTGACCGAGCGCCAGATCCCGGTGATTGCCGACGAATACGTCGACCGCGAGTTCGGCACCGGCGTGGTCAAGGTGACCCCGGGCCATGACTTCAACGACTATGCGGTGGGCCAGCGCCACAACCTGCCGCAGCTGTCGATCCTGACGCTGGACGCGAAGATCGTTGCCGACGCCCCCGCCGCCTACGCCGGCCTGGACCGCTTCGACGCGCGCCGCGCCATCGTCGAGGACCTGGACAAGCGCGGCCTGCTGGCCGACATCAAGAAGCACAAGCTGATGACCCCGCGCAGCGAGCGCACCGGCAGCGCGATCGAACCGATGCTGACCGACCAGTGGTTCGTCGCCATGAGCAAGCCGGCGCCGGAAGGCACCTTCTACCCGGGCCGCTCGATCGCCGAGGTGGCGCTGGAAGCCGTGCAGAGCGGCGAGATCAAGCTGGTACCGGAAAACTGGATCAGCACCTACAACCAGTGGCTGGGCAATATCCAGGACTGGTGCATCTCGCGCCAGCTGTGGTGGGGCCACCAGATCCCGGCGTGGTACGACGATGCCGGCAACTGCTTTGTCGGCCGCACCGAAGAAGAAGCGCTGGCCAAGGCAAAGGCCGCCGGCAGCACCGGCAGCCTGCGCCGCGAGGAAGACGTGCTCGACACCTGGTTCTCGTCGGCGCTGGTGCCCTTCTCCTCGCTGGGCTGGCCGGGAGAAACGCCCGAGATGCATCACTTCCTGCCGTCGTCGGTGCTGGTGACCGGCTACGACATCATCTTCTTCTGGGTGGCGCGCATGGTCATGATGACCAAGCACTTCATCGGCAAGGTGCCCTTCCATACCGTCTACGTGCACGGCCTGGTGCGCGATTCGGAAGGCAAGAAGATGAGCAAGTCCGAGGGCAACACGCTGGACCCGGTGGACCTGATCGACGGCATCGACCTCGACACGCTGCTGCAGAAGCGCACCACCGGCCTGCGCCGCCCCAAGGACGCGCCCAAGATCGAGAAGAAGACGAAAAAGGAATTCCCCGAGGGCATTCCCGCCTTCGGCGCCGACGCGCTGCGCTTCACCTTCGCGTCGCTGGCCACGCTGGGCCGCAACGTCAACTTCGATACCGGCCGCTGCGAGGGCTACCGCAACTTCTGCAACAAGCTGTGGAACGCGACCCGCTTCGTGCTGATGAACACCGAAGGCCATGACTGCGGCATGGGCCCGTGCAACAACGACTGCGGCCCGGACGGCTACCTGGATTTCTCGCAGGCCGACCGCTGGATCGTGTCGCTGCTGCAGCGCGTGGAAGCCGAGGTCGAGAAGGGCTTTGCCGAATACCGCTTCGACAATATCGCCAACGCCATCTACAAGTTCGTCTGGGACGAATACTGCGACTGGTACCTGGAACTGGCCAAGGTGCAGATCCAGAACGGCACCGAGGCCCAGCAGCGCGCCACGCGGCGCACGCTGCTGCGCGTGCTCGAGACCGTGCTGCGCCTGGCGCATCCGATCATCCCCTTCATCACCGAAGAGCTGTGGCAGAAGGTGGCCCCGCTGGCCGGCCGCGCCAAGGGTGACGGCTCCGAGACCATCGCGCTGCAGCCCTACCCGCTGCCGGCGGTCGCCAAGATCGACGAGCAAGCCGAGCAATGGGTTGCGCGCCTGAAGGAAGTGATCGATGCCTGCCGCAACCTGCGCGGCGAGATGAACATCTCGCCGGCCCATCGCATCCCGCTCTATGCTGAGGGTGACAGCACCTTCCTGAAGGCGGCGAGCGCACATATCCAGGCACTTGCGAAACTTTCCGAGGTACGCGTCTTCGAAGATGAAGCTGCCCTGCAGGCTGAAGGCGCCGGCGCGCCGGTCGCCATTGCCGGGGGCAACCACCTGCTGCTGAAGATCGAGATCGATGTCGGCGCCGAGCGCGCGCGCCTGTCGAAGGAAGTCGAGCGCATCGGTGGCGAAATCGGCAAGTGCCGCGCCAAGCTCTCCAACGAGAGCTTTGTCGCCAAGGCACCGCCAGCCGTGGTGGCGCAAGAGACGCAGCGCCTGGCCGATTTCGAGCAGACGCTGGCCAAGCTGCAGGGCCAGCTGCAGCGGCTGCCGGCCTGACGGCACGGCGGCCGCATTCACGCCCCTGCCTGCCGGGGGTTCTGTCCGGCTTCGTCGGACAGAACCGGACAGACGGCGCCCGCAATGGCTGGCAGGGTTATGGACTGGAATCTGAGAGGTACACCTGATATGGAAAATCGCGTCACCAAGGCTGTGTTCCCGGTTGCGGGCCTGGGCACTCGCTTCCTGCCGGCCACCAAGGCCAGCCCCAAGGAAATGCTTCCGGTGGTGGACAAGCCGCTGATCCAGTACGCCGTGGAAGAAGCCATGGCCGCCGGCATTACCGAGATGATCTTTGTCACCGGCCGCTCCAAGCGCGCCATCGAGGACCATTTCGACAAGGCCTTCGAGCTGGAAGTGGAGCTTGAGGCCAAGAACAAGCAGGCGCTGCTGGACGTGGTGCGCTCGATCAAGCCCGCCAACGTGGAGTGCTTCTACGTGCGCCAGCCCGAAGCGCTGGGCCTGGGCCATGCGGTGCTGTGCGCGGCCAAGCTGGTCGGCGACACGCCGTTCGCGGTGATGCTGGCCGATGACCTGATCGACGGCAACCCGCCGGTGATGAAGCAGATGGTGGATACCTTCAACCACTACAATTGCTCGGTGCTGGGGGTCGAGGAGATCACGCCGGAGCAAAGCCGCTCCTACGGCGTGATCGACGGCCGCGAATGGGATGCGGACGTGATCAAGGTCTCGGGCATCATCGAGAAGCCGGCGCCGGAAGACGCGCCGTCCAACCTGGGTGTGGTCGGCCGCTACATCCTGACCCCGCGCATCTTCGAACACCTGCGCGACCTGAAGCCGGGCGCCGGCGGCGAGCTGCAGCTGACCGACGCGATCCAGTCGCTGCTGGGCCAGGAGCAGGTGCTGGCCTACCGCTACCAGGGCCGCCGCTATGACTGCGGCAGCAAGCTGGGCTACCTGAAGGCAACCGTTGAATTTGCCTTGAAGCACCCGGAAGTCGGGACTGAATTCAGCGCCTACCTGGAATCGCGCGAGCACCTGACCGGCATCGGCAGCTGATCGCGCCCTGCCCTGCGGACAGGAAAGGAAGTTCCTGGACGTCTGCAGCCGTGAGAGGCCGCAACCATTCCGGCAAATGCCGGGAGGCCTGCGGCCTCTCCTTATTTGCGCTCAGGCGATGTAGGACACCGTCGGCAGCGCGAACGTTTCGCGCACCTGCACCGCCCGCTGCGTGACCTTCGCGCACGACAGCTCCAGGTGTTCCCGCAACAGCTCAGCGGCCTTGCGCGGCGCGCCTGCGGCGGCGGCCTGCAGCACGGCCATGTGCTCGGAGAGGAAGGGATCTTCCTGCGGCATCGGCGCCGACGCTCCCAGTACATGCTTGCTCAGGGTCAGGATGCAGCGCGTGCGCTGCAGGCTGCCCAGCAGCTCCTTGTTCGGGCACAGCGACAGCAGGCGCACGTGCAGGTCATGCTCCAGCTTGTCCATGGCGGTGCGCGACACCTTCGGGTAGACACGCTGCACCTTGTGCAGGTCTTCCATCATGGCAGCCAGCTCGGCCGCGTCCGCATTGACGATGGCGCCGCGCAGCGCGGCCGGCTCCACCAGTGAGCGCAGCTCGTAGAGATCGTGGATGCGCTGCGCATCCAGCGGGATGATGACCCAGCGCTGGCGCTCGTCCTTCTCCAGGATGCCCAGGCTTTCCAGGCGCAGCAGCACATCGCGCACCACGGTGCGCCCCACGTTGAAATAGCGCGCCAGTTCGACTTCGTTGACACGGTAGCGCCCGAACACCGACAGGTGGACCAGGTTGCGCTCCACCTCGTCGTAGATGACCTCCCAGCCCAGCGTCTTGCGTGCCACGTCCGGCGCGCTGTCCACGCCCAGCATGGCCGCGTCCAGCGGCACGCGCCTGGGCTCGGTGCCGGCCGGGCCGGCGACATAGCCGCGCCCGTCGAAGCGGCTGACCAGGCCTTCGGCCTCCAGCTCGCGCAAGGCCTGCCGCACCGGCGAGCGGGTGGCGCGCAGGATCTCCGCGACCGGCCCTTCCAGCAGCACGGTGCCCTGCTCCAGCGTCCCGTCCAGCATCGCCTTGCGCAGCACCTGGTGGATCAACGCGTAGATCGGCGCATGGCGGCTGGCTTCCTCCGCTTCCAGGCTGGCAGCAAGGGGGGCGACGCGATTTTGGTCTCGTGTCGTCATCGATGGGCTCGGCACTTTGTCTCCAGAACGTGGCGGTCGGTCAGTGTAGCCATGGCGGCACGCCAGGGCATCTCATCGCATTCCATCATACACGGGTATCCACTGATATTGACCATTGCCGGCAATGGTCATATATTTCGTCCCACCACGGCGCGTGTCGCACGCCGCAAGCACGACAACGAAGCCACAACAAGAGACAGGGCGCGCGCCGGCCGCGGCGGCGCCACGAGAAGGAGAAACCCGCGCCGATGGACTACCAGTTTGATTTCAGTTTCCTGTCCACGGGGTGGCGGGACTTGCTCGACGGCGTGTGGCTGACCTTGCGCATGTCGGTCGCCACCATCGTGTTCGGCTTCGTGCTGGGCACGGCGCTGGCCGTGGTGCGCACGCAAGGCCCCGCGTGGGCGCGCCGCTGCGTCACGGTGTATGTGGACGTGATCCGCAATACGCCGCTGGTGATCCAGGCCTTCTGGCTCTTCTTCGGGCTGGCGGCGGTGCAGGTGCGGGTGCCGGCCATGGCGGCGGCGGTGGTGGCGCTGGTCGTGAACGTGTCGGCCTATACCACCGAAATCGTGCGCGCCGGCATCGAGTCGGTGCCGCGCGGCCAGCTCGAGGCCGCTTCCTGCCTGGGGCTGTCGCGCTGGCAGATGCTGCGCCTGGTGGTGTTGCCGCAAGCGGTGGAGCGCATGTATCCGGCGCTGATGAGCCAGTTCGTGCTGATGATGCTGGCCACTTCGATCATGTCGCAGATCTCGGCCGAGGAACTCACCGCGGTGGGCTACCGCATCCAGTCGGAGACCTTCCGCGGCTTCGAGATCTACCTGGTGATCGCGCTCGTCTACCTGCTGCTGTCCTGGCTGCTGCGCCTGTCGATGGCAGGCATCGGCGCCCTGGCCTTTACGCGCCGCCGGCGCCTGCAAACCCCTCTCTGAACCGGAGCGCGCCTCATGCACGGAATCTCTTTCGATCAAGTGTTGTTCATCCTGCGCGGCGCCGGCTGGACCTTGCTGCTGGCAGGCATGGGCTTTGCCGGCGGCGCGCTGGTGGGCGTACCGCTGGCGCTGGCGCGCAGCCGCGGCGGGCGCGCGCTGCGCATGCTCACGGGCGCCTACGTCCAGCTGGTACAGGGCGTGCCGCTGCCGGTGATCATGTTCGTGGTGTATTTCGGCATCAGCGTGGGCGGCTTCGAGCTGCCGGCGCTGGTCGCCGCGGGGATCGCGATGACGGCGTATTCCAGCGCCTACCTCGGCGAGATCTGGAAGGGCTGCATCCAGGCCGTGCCGCGCACGCAGTGGGAGGCCGCCGAATGCCTGGCGCTCACGCCGCTGCAGCGGGCGGTGTACGTGATCCTGCCGCAGGCCGCCCGCATTGCCATTGCGCCCACGGTGAGCTTCCTGGTGCAGATCGTGAAGAACTCGTCGTACGCGGTGGTGATCGGCTTCTTCGACCTGACCTATTCGGCGCGGGTGGTCAACAACTCCACCTTCAAGCCCTTCCTGGTGTTCACCATCGCCGCGGCGCTGTATTTCGCCATCTGCTATCCGCTCTCAATGCTCTCGTACCGCCTGGAGCGCCGCTTCAACAAGGCACGCGCCTGAGCCTGACAGCGCCAAAACCCGACAACAAAGGAACGTCATGGAGACAAGCGTGGACGAAGTGGTCCGCTTCGACAAGGTAAGCAAGTCCTTCGGACAAGTGGAAATCCTCAAGGGCGTGAGCTTCTCGGTGCGCCGCGGCGAGGTGGTGGCCCTGATCGGCCGCAGCGGCTCGGGCAAGAGCACGGCCCTGCGCTGCATCAACGGACTGGAGCGCGTGAGCGGCGGGGCCCTGCATGTGTGCGGCCATGCCATGCACGAGGACGCTGTTGACCTGGGCGCGCTGCGCAAGGAAGTCGGCATCGTGTTCCAGAGCTACAACCTGTTCCCGCACCTGACCGTGGCCGAGAACATCACGCTGGCACCGCGCAAGGTCAAGGGCATGGGGCGCAAGGAAGCGGGCGAACTGGCCCGCCACGTGCTGCGGCAAGTCGGCATGGAAGAGCGCGCCGACTACTACCCGGAACAGCTCTCCGGCGGCCAGCAGCAGCGCGTCGCCATCGCGCGCTCGCTGGCCATGCAGCCGCGCCTGATGCTGTTCGACGAAGTCACTTCCGCGCTCGATCCCGAGCTTACCGGCGAGGTGCTGCGGGTCATTGAAAAACTGGCCGAAGACGGCATGACCATGGTGCTGGTCACGCACGAGATGTCGTTCGCGCGCTCGGTGGCAGACCAGATCATGTTCATGCACCAGGGCATCGTCTGGGAATGCGGCAGCGGCAGGCTGCTTGACGAACCTGCCACGCCGGAACTGCGCCAGTTCGTCAGCAACGGCCTGTAAGCGCGGCGGCGCCCGCGCAGCAAGAACCCGATTCGATATCCAACAATACGGAGGCAACCTCATGAACTATCGCCGCTATCTCTTTGCCCCACTCGCCGCCCTGCTGCTGGCCGGCACCTCCGCCGCCTCGGCCGACACGCTCGACACCATCAAGCAGCGCAAGAAGATCCTGGTGGCGGTCGATATCAGCGCGCCGCCCTACGGCATGCTGGATGCGCAAGCCAGGCAGAGCGGCTCCGACATCGAGACCGCGCGCCTGCTCGCCAAGGACCTGGGCGTCGAACTTGAGATCGTTCCGGTCACGGGCCCCAACCGCGTGCCCTTCCTCCTCACCCGCAAGGCGGACGTGGTGCTGGCCTCCTTTTCCGTGACGGACGCGCGCAAGAAGGTCATCGATTTCTCCGAGCCGTATGGCGTGATCCCCGTGGTGGTGGGCGGCCCGACCAAGGCCCAGGTCAAGTCCTTCGCCGACCTGTCGGGCAAGACCGTCGCGGTCACGCGCGGCACCACCAGCGACCAGGAACTGAGCCGGGGCGCCAAGGAGGCCGTGGCCGCGGTGAATATCGTGCGCTACGAGGATGACGCGACCACCAATACCGCGGTCTCCACCGGCCAGCAGGACTACCTGGCCGCGGCCATCAGCGTGATCCCGGAGGTCAGGCGCAGCAATCCGTCGCGCGACCTGGAGATCAAGTTCGTGATGCAGACCTTTCCCTATGCGATCGGCCTGCGCAAGGGCGATACCGCCCTCAAGGACTGGCTGGACGGCTGGGTCAGGACCAACCTGAAGAACGGCAGGATCAATGACATCTACAAGCGCCATTTCGGCCTGTCGCTGCCGGCCGAGATGCTGAAATAAGGAACGAGGGAGCCCATCGCATGAACGCACCTGCCAACCCCGGCAAGGCAGCACAGCCGCACGCCGCCTTGCGCGTGATCCGGCTGCACCCGGAAGACGACGTCGTCATTGCCCGCGACCAGCTCGTGGCAGGCACCACGCTCGACGCAGAAGACGTGACTGTGCTCGGCCTGGTCCCGCCCGGCCACAAGGTGGCAACGCGCGCCATCGGCGCCGGCGAGGCGGTGCGCCGCTACGGGCAGATCATCGGCTTCGCCAGCCAGGACATCCGTCCCGGCCAGCACGTGCACACCCACAACCTGGCCATGGGCGACTTCACGCGCGACTATGCCTATGGCGCCGATGCGCGCGCGCCGGAGCCGGTGGCAGCGCCGGCCACCTTCGCGGGCATCGTGCGGGCCGATGGCCGCGTGGCCACGCGCAACTACATCGGCATCCTGACCTCGGTGAACTGCTCGGCCACGGTGGCGCGCGCCATTGCCGACCACTTCCGCCGCGACATCCATCCCGAGGCGCTGGCCGCCTATCCCAACGTCGACGGCGTGGTGGCGCTCACGCACGGCGTCGGTTGCGCGGTGGACCCGCAGGGGGAAGGGCTGGCGCTGCTGCAGCGCACGCTGGGCGGCTATGCCTGCCATCCCAACTTCGCCAGCGTGCTGGTGATCGGGCTGGGCTGCGAGACCAACCAGATTTCGGCGCTGCTTGCCACCCAGGGGCTGGCCCACGACGACCGCCTGCAGACCTTCACCATCCAGGACAGCGGCGGCACCACCAGGACCATCGCACGCGGCATCGCCATGATCCAGGAGATGCTGCCCGCCGCGAATGCCGTGCAGCGCCAGCCGGTGCCTGCCAGCCACCTGGTGGTGGGCCTGCAGTGCGGCGGCTCCGACGGCTACTCGGGCATCTCGGCGAACCCGGTGCTGGGCGCGGCGGTAGACCTGCTCGTGCGCCACGGCGGCACCGCCATCCTCTCCGAAACGCCCGAAATCTACGGCGCCGAGCACCTGCTCACGCGCCGCGCACAGACACCGGAAATCGGCCGCAAGCTGGTGGCGCGCATCCGCTGGTGGGAGGACTATTGCGCGCGCCACGGTGCCAGCATGGACAACAACCCGTCGGCAGGCAACAAGGCGGGCGGGCTGACCACCGTGCTGGAAAAATCCCTGGGCGGCATCGCCAAGGGCGGCTCGGCCAACCTGGCCGAGGTCTATGAGTACGCGCAGCCGGTGCGCGCGCGCGGCCTGGTGTTCATGGACACGCCGGGCTACGACCCCATCTCCGCGACCGGCCAGGTCGCGGGGGGCGCCAACCTGATCTGCTTCACCACGGGGCGCGGCTCGGCCTACGGCTGTGCGCCCTCGCCCTCGGTCAAGCTGGCGACCAATACCGCGCTGTGGCAACGCCAGTCAGACGACATGGACCTGAACTGCGGCGCCGTGCTGGACGGCAGCGCCACCATTGGCGGGCTCGGTGAGGAACTGTTCCGGCTGATGCTGGATACGGCCTCCGGCAAGCGTTCACGCAGCGAGCTGCACGGCTACGGTCAGAACGAGTTCGTACCCTGGCAACTGAGCGCGATCACCTGAGGCCCGCCGGCACGCAGCCGGCGACGGGGGGGGGGGGGGGGGGGGGGGGGGGGGGCG
>NZ_JBYTEG010000008.1:71499-286692 GCF_058792255.1 Cupriavidus sp. CPT47-8839-RL05A
GCCCGATGGGCCGCCGCGTCGCCGGCTGCGTGCCGGCGGGCCTCAGGTGATCGCGCTCCGTCTTGCCCCGCCTCAGTCCAGGCGGCGGCACATGCAGTGCGTCCAGGCGCCGAAGCGGCGTTGAAATTCCCTGGACAATTCCAGCTCGGTCGGCAACTCGTCCACGGATGTCAGCGAGAAGCCATAGCGCGCAAAAAAGGCCGGATGCTCCGTCGTCAGCAGGACGGCCTTGGTGCAACCATTAGCGCGGGCGCGCATCAACAGGGCGGCAACCAGATGGGTGGCAATTCTTCGGTCCCGAAAATCGGGAAGCACGCCAACGGTCCTGACGACAAAGGTCTGGTCGAATATTTCCCCGCAGGCACAACCAGCTACGATTTCCCCGAATTCAGCGACATGGCACAGACATGCGGCCGGCTTCACATTTTCAACTGGCAACCCACATTGCTGCAGCACTTCCGAAATAGCTTGAATATCGGCAATTCCAGCGGCTCGGATACGGACGTCCCTTGGCATCGCCTCTCCTGAATCACTTGATCAGCTTCCGCCCCCACAGTGACCATCACGGCACCAGGCAAGGGCGCAGTAGTAATTTAGCGCATACATAAAAGACAGCCCAATCCGGGTAAACACACGTGCCGCGGCGCCGGCATTATGGGGACGATAATGCAGCCCCAAACCGGCAGAAAACGCAATGGGATAATCCTCGCGAGAGGTCCCGCCAGGAATAATGCACAACTTGCGATTTGCGCCAATCTCGCATTGCCGCGCGCCTGGAAAATCGTGGCGATATTCATCGATGCAGAATCCCCAAAGAAAAAAGCCGCGTAATCAGAATTACGCGGCTTTTTTCTTTGGGAGCGGGAGCGCTTCAGCGGCGGCGCATGTAGAACACAAACACCTTGTCCACTTCCGAGTGCGACAGCAGCTCATTGCCGGTCTGCTTGGCAAAGGCCTGGAAATCGCGCGTGGCGCCGGGATCGGTGGCCAGCACCTTGAGCACATCGCCGCTGGCCATGTCGGCCAGGGCCTTCTTGGTGCGCAGGATCGGCAGCGGGCAGTTCAGGCCGCGCGCATCCACTTCTTTCTGGAACTCCATTCGTCTCTTCCTTCGATTCTGGGGGCTGGGCGGCTGGCCGGAGGCCAGCCTCACCAACGGTATTGTAGCGAACCCCCGACCAGGCTGAAGTCGTGCGGGCGGCGCGGGTCCGGAATGTCGGCGCCGGTCTGGCGGTCGAAGAAGCGCACCGGATAGCCGCGCGCGGCCAGCCAGTCGGCCACCGCGAAGCCGGTGCCGGCCGACCAGACACGCACATCCTCCGGCGCCACCAGCTTGTAGTCGGCCAGCTCCTCGGACAGCGCCACGGTGCCGGTCGCCTTGACGTGGTAGGCGATGATCAGCTCGTTCTTGCGCATGAACTCGTAGACGCCGATCAGCGACACCGACTCGGTATCGAGGTTGGTCTCTTCCTTCAGTTCGCGCGCCACGCCCAGCTCGGGCGGCTCGTCGCGCTCCAGGAAGCCCGTCACCAGCGCGAACATGGTCTCCGGCCAGGCGGCATTGCGCGCCAGCAGCAGCTTGTCCTGGTACTCCACCACCGCCGCCAGCACCGGCAGCGGGTTGTTCCAGTGCACGAAGCCGCATTCCTGCTGCACGCAGGCGTGGCGTTCGCGCCCGGACAGCGGCAGCACCTCAAGCGGCGCGCCGCACTGCGGGCAGAATCGGTATTGCATTTGGGGGCTCCTGAAGGGTCTCGTCGTTATAGGTATGGGTGCCGGTCAGGCGCCGCAAGCCGCCCGCATGTCGGCGGCCAGCGCCTCGACCGTCTGCGGCTGCAGGTCCCATGAACACATGAAACGGCAGCCGCCGGCGCCGATAAAGGTATAGAAGCGCCAGCCCCTGGCGCGCAGCGCCTCGATCGCGGGCAGCGGCAGCTCGGCGAACACGGCGTTGGACTGCGTCGGGAACATGATGCGAACGCCCGGAATATCGCTGATGCGCTGCTGCAGCAGTTGCGCCATCGCATTGGCATGGCGCGCGTTGGCGAGCCATACGTCGTTCTCGAGCAAACCCAGCCACGGCGCGGAGATAAAGCGCATCTTGGACGCCAGCTGCCCGGCCTGCTTGACGCGGTAGGCAAAGTCCTCGGCCAGGCGGCGGTCGAAGAACACCACCGCCTCGCCCACCGGCAGGCCGTTCTTGGTGCCGCCGAAGCACAGCACGTCGACGCCGGCGCGCCAGGTGATCTCGGACGGATGCACGCCCAGCGACGCCACCGCGTTGGCAAAGCGCTCGCCGTCCATGTGCACGCGCAGCTGGCGGCGCTTGGCGATGGCAGCGATCGCGCGCACCTCTTCCACGCTGTAGACGGTGCCGACTTCGGTCGACTGCGTCAGCGACACCACCTTGGGCTTGGGGTAATGGATATCGGAGCGGCGCGTCACCAGCGCCTCGACCGCGTCGGGCGTGAGCTTGCCGTCGGCGCCGGGCGCGGTCAGCAGCTTGGAGCCGTTGGAGAAGAACTCCGGGCCGCCGCATTCGTCGGTCTCGATATGCGCCAGCTCGTGGCAGATCACCGAGTGGTATGACTGGCACAGCGCCGACAGCGCCAGCGAGTTGGCCGCCGTGCCGTTGAACACGAAGAACACTTCGCAGTCGGTCTGGAACAGGTCGCGGATACGGTCGCAGACCTTCTGCGTCCAGGTATCGTCGCCGTAGGCCTGCTCATGGCCGCTGGCGTTGGCTTCCAGGAAATACTTGAGCGATTCCGGGCAGAAGCCGGCGTAGTTGTCAGAGGCGAAGTGCTGCATGGTGGTCAGTGTGGGGCTGAATGGAGCCTTACTTCTTGTCGGCCCACAGCTCGCCGCCGGTGGCCCAGTTCTCGCGCTTGATGTCGGTGATGATGATGTCGACGGCCGAGGCCGAGCAGCCCAGGGTCTCGCAGCTGACGCGGGTCACTTCTTCGACAAACTTGCGCTTCTGCTCGATGGTACGGCCTTCAAACATTTCGACGTGGAAAGTCGGCATGCAATGCTCCTTTGATGTATGTGGTTGAGTCGCGGCGGGAAATCGATCCCGCTCAGTCCCGGTATGAAGGATCGATTCTATCCAGTTTGCGCAGCAGCGCGGGCCACTCCATCACGCCTTCGACGGCGCCATTGTCGTAGAGCTGCTCCGAGGTCTTGTCCGCCACGGCCGCGCCGGGCTGCACCAGCGCACCGCCCGCCTGCGCGGCAATCTGGATCTCGCAGGCCTTGATCAGCGTCGCCATCAGCACATAGGCCTCGGCCACGGTGCGGCCCACCGTCAGCGTGCCGTGGTTGCGCAACAGCATGGCCGGATGCGCACCCAGCGATGCGGTCAGCCGCGCGCCCTCGGCCGGGGTGAAGGCCAGGCCTTCGTAGTCGTGGTAGGCCATGCGGCCGTGGAAGCGCATCGCATGCTGCGACAGCGGCAGCAGCCCCTCGGCCTGCGCCGATACGGCAATGCCGGCGGTGTTATGCAGGTGCATCACGCACATCGCGTCGGCGCGCGCCGCATGCACCGCGGCGTGCAGCGCAAAGCCGGTCACATTGACCGGATGCACGGTCGCGCCGACGACCTCGCCGCGGCCGTTGATCTTGACCAGGTCGCTGGCGCGGATCTCGTCGAAGGCAAAGCCGAAGGGGTTGATCAGGAAGTGATCGGGCTCGCCCGGCACCGTGGCGGAGATATGGGTGTAGATCAGGTCGTCCCAGCCCTCGCGCGCGGCCAGGCGGTAGGCGGCGGCCAGGTCGACGCGCACGCGCTGTTCTTCGGCGGAAACGGGCTGGATGGGGGCACCCGCGGCGCGCGCGGGCTGCAAGGCAAAAGACATGGGGTCGCTCCTGCGCCGCCCGGTCTCGCGTGCCGGGTACAGCCCCGGCCTTCTGTGCCGCGCCACGGGCTGCACGCCAGGCGCGGCAGCCGCTCGCGTGGCGCGCCAGGCGGCAAAGGCAATACTTTAGCGCACCTTGCCGATCAGCTCCGGGCAGCCGCGAGCGGCCAGGCGCGGCACATCCAGGCGAACACCAGCGCGCCGAGCAGCAGCGCCGCCGCCGCGCACGCCAGCGAGCCGGCAAAGCCGCCGGTGCGCGCGACCAGCGCGGTCGCCAGCGGCGGCCCGGCGATCTGGCCCAGGCCGTAGGATGCCGTCATCAGGCCCATCAGCCGCGCCGCTTGCGGTCCCCACAGGCGCCGCGCCTCGCGCATCGCAAACGCCACCAGCGCGGTGAACGGCAGCCCCGCCAGCAGGCTGCTGAGGGCAAAGCCGGCCACGGTCGGGAACACCACCGCGATCGCCACGCCCAGCGCCTGCATGCCGTACAGCAGCGTCAGCAGCTTGCGGTTGTCGTGCGCCATGCCGACCCGCGTGACCAGGAACGCGCCCACCGTCACGCCCGCGCCGAAGATCGGCCAGAACAGGTCGGCCCAGACCGTGCCGGGCAGCGCCTCGCGCGCAATCACCGGCAGGAAGGTCGCGGTGATGATGTAGCCGAAGCCGGCCAGGCCGTAGGCAAAGGTCAGCGCCCAGGTCTGGGCATCGAGCCGCGCGGCGCCGGTGTCGGCTGCCGCCGGGGATGCCGCCGCCGTCGCCGTCATCGGCACGGCCGGCTGCGCGACGAAGATCCGCCAGACCGCCGCCGCCAGCGCCACCGCCAGCGCCGTGAACGCGAGCCAGCCATAGTCCGCATGCCAGCCCGCGCCGACCATGCCGGATGCACCCAGCCCGGTGACCACGATGCCCAGCCCCGGCCCGCAGAAGATCAGCCCGGCGAGTTCCGGCTTGCCCAGTTCCGCCAGCCGCTGCAGGCACCAGCCCGCGGTGTAGACCATCACCACCGCGCTGGCCACGCCCGCGGCGGCGCGCCACAGCGACCATGCCGGCATGCCGCCCGGCAGGGCCATGCCCAGCGTCAGCAGCACGGTTGCGGCCAGGCCCCAGCGCACCATGCGCACCGCGTCGGGCCGGATGAACATGCACACTGCGGCGCCGGCGAAGTAGCCGATGTAGTTGACCGTGGCCAGCCAGCCGCCCTGATCCAGCGTGACGGTGCCGTCATGCAGCATCATCGGCAGCAGCGGCGTAAAGGCAAAGCGGCCGATGCCCATCACCACCGCCAGCGACACCAGGCCGGCCATGGCCACCGCCACCGCGCCGGCTTCGCGCCGTGCCGACGCCCGGGTGGCCACGCGCGCAGCGGCGGGGTGTTCAGGGTCGAGGCTGTGGGGGTTCGGCATGGCTGGGGCTGGCGGAGCAGCGGTTGCATTGCGATGCCTGTATGCTACGCTGGCTTCAGCATCCCCAAAAATGAATTATCAAGATGCCATGCATCTTGATAAGAGATGGATAGCCTCAGGAGTTCCGCATGGATCTTGCCGCCCTCGAGATCTTCCGCGCCGTCGTCGAAGCCGGCGGCATCACCCGTGCGGCCGAGCGGCTGCACCGTGTTCAGTCCAATGTCACCACGCGCATCCGCCAGCTGGAGCAGTCGCTCGGGGTCGACCTGTTCGTGCGCGACGGCCGGCGCATGGTGCTGACGCCTTCCGGTCAGACCCTGTTCGACTATGCCTGCCGCATCCTCAGCATGACCGAAGAGGCACGCCAGGCGGTGCTGCCGGCGCGGCCGCACGGCCGGCTGCGCATTGCCTCGATGGAGAGCACCGCCGCCAGCCGCCTGCCCAATGTGCTGGCCGCGTACCACCAGGCCTGGCCCGCGGTGCAGCTGGAGCTGGTGACGCTGGCCACGCGCCAGGCGCTGGATGCGCTGGCGCGCTTCGAAGTCGAATGCGCCTTTGTCGCCGAGCCGCTGACCGACCCGGCACTGAGCGCCGTCCCGGTGTTCGAGGAAGAGCTGGTGGTGATCACGCGCGCGCGCCATCGCCCGGTGCGCACCGCGGCCGACCTGGAGGTGCCGACGCTGCTGGCATTCGAGCCCGGCTGCAACTACCGCGCCCGGCTCGAGAACTGGTATGTGATCGGCGATGCGCCGACGCCGCGCGTGCTGCAACTGAGCTCGTACCATGCCATCGTCGCCTGCGTCGCGGCCGGCATCGGTGCGGCGATCGTGCCGCGCTCGGTGCTGGGGCTGTACCGCGACCTGCCCGCCATCCGCCAGCACAGCCTGGGCGCGGCCGGCCGCGTGCGCACGCTGCTGGCCTGGCATCCGTCCATGGCCAGCGCGGCCTTGCATGCGCTGATCGACACCCTCACCGCCCACTCACCCGGCCCCTCGGCCAGGCCTGACCTGGCGGCGGCCTGAGCGCCCGGCGCGCGGGCCCGAGGCAGCCCGCGTGCAAGATGTGCCCGGTGGCCTACACTTGAAGTGGCGCCATCACGGCACCTTGCGTGCCCCGCCCCTCTCATGAAACCTGCCACCGCGCTGCTGCGGGCCCTTCGGCCAATGTCCGGCCGGCTGCTGGCCGGCCTGGCGCTGGCGTGCGGCGCCGTTGCCCTCGCCGGCCCAGGTGCCCGTGCGGCGCCGCCCTCCGGCGCCTCGGCGCCCGCCGCCACCGTCACGACCACGACAACCGCGCCGGTCTACGTGATTCCGCTCAAGGGTGCGGTCAGCCCCGCCAGCGCCAGCTTTATCCTGCGCAGCATGGAACGCGCGCGCGAGGGCGGCGCCCAGCTGGTGGTGCTGGAAATGGACACCCCGGGCGGGCTGGACGCGTCGATGCGCGAGATCATCCAGGCCATCCTGGCCTCGCCGATACCGGTGGCCAGCTACGTCTATCCCGGCGGCGCGCGCGCGGCCAGTGCCGGCACCTACATCCTCTACGCCAGCCATATCGCGGCGATGGCGCCGGGCACCAACCTGGGCGCGGCCACCCCGGTGCAGGTCGGCATCGGCGGGCCGCAGAAGCCAGAGGCCCTGCCCGGCGCCAAGCCCGCCTCCGCCCCCGCCAGCGAGCCAGCGCGGGCCGACGCGATGGAACGCAAGCAAATGCACGATGCCTCGGCCTATATCCGCGGCCTGGCCCAACTGCGCGGACGCAATGCCGAGTGGGCCGAACGCGCGGTGCGCGAGTCGGTCAGCCTGTCGGCCGACGAGGCGCTGGCCCAGCGCGTGGTCGACCTGGTCGCCCCCGACCTGCCCGCGCTGTTGCGCCAGGTTGAAGGCCGCACGATCACCGCTGCCGGCGGCAAGGCCGGCGTGCTGCACACCGCCAATGCGCCGGTGGTGACGCTGGAACCCGACTGGCGCAACCGCTTCCTGGCCGTGATCACCGAGCCCAGCGTGGCGCTGCTGCTGCTGATGATCGGCATCTACGGCCTGATCTTCGAATTCTCCACGCCGGGCATGGTGGTGCCCGGCATTGCCGGCGCGATCTGCCTGCTGGTGGCGCTGTTCGCGCTGCACATGCTGCCCGTGAACTACGCCGGGCTGGCGCTGGTGGCGCTGGGCATCGGCTGCATGGTGGCGGAGCTGTTCCTGCCGACCTTCGGCGCGCTGGGCGTGGGCGGCATCATCGCCTTCGCCTTTGGCGCGGTGATGCTGATCGACACCGACGTGCCGGGCTTCGGCGTGCCGCTGCCGATGGTGGCGGCGATGTCGGCGCTGTCAGCGATTTTCGTGTTCGGCATGTCGGCGATGCTGGTGCGCTCGCGCAAGCGCCCGGTGGTCAGCGGTGCCGACACCCTGGTCGGCGCCCGCGGCGAAATGCTGGACGACCTGCGCGAGGAAGGCTGGGCCACGGTGCGCGGCGAGACCTGGCGCGTGCACAGCGCCAGCTCCTTGCCGCGCGGCACGCCGGTGGTCGTCACCGCGCGCAAGGGCCTGGTGCTTGAGGTGATCGCCGCCGGCAACGCCCCGCTTGTCCCGACCACTCCACCCCAACCGACGCCAGACAAGGGAGCCTGACCATGGCCTACGGATTCAGCTTCGGCGGTTTGATCTTCCTGCTGGCACTGCTGGTGATCACCTCGTTCCGCGTGCTGCGCGAATACGAACGCGGCGTGGTGTTCATGCTCGGACGCTTCTGGCGGGTCAAGGGCCCGGGCCTGGTGCTGCTGATCCCCGCCGTGCAGCAGATGGTCAGGGTAGACCTGCGCACGGTGGTGATGGACGTGCCGCCGCAGGACGTGATTTCGCGCGACAACGTCTCGGTGAAGGTCAATGCGGTGGTGTACTTCCGCGTGGTCGATCCGGAACGCGCCATCATCCAGGTGGCGAACTTCCTGGAAGCCACCAGCCAGCTGGCGCAGACCACGCTGCGCTCGGTGCTGGGCAAGCACGAGCTGGACGAGATGCTGGCCGAGCGCGAGAAGCTCAACCTCGACATCCAGCAGGCGCTGGACGCCCAGACCGACGGCTGGGGCATCAAGGTGTCGAACGTCGAGATCAAGCATGTCGACCTGAACGAAACCATGATCCGCGCGATTGCGCGGCAGGCCGAGGCCGAACGCGAGCGGCGCGCCAAGGTGATCCATGCCGAGGGCGAACTGCAGGCTTCGGTGAAGCTGCTGGAAGCGGCCCAGATGCTGGCGCGCGAGCCGCAGGCCATGCAACTGCGCTACCTGCAGACGCTGACACAGATTGCAGGGGACAAGAGTTCCACCATCGTCTTCCCGCTGCCGATCGACATTTTCAACCGGCTCGCCGGCAAGCCGCCCGGCGACGAACGCCCATAGAAAATGGCGCCGAAGCGCCATTAGCAGTTGCCGGGCCTGAGGGGGTTGCCCCCCTCAGGCGCTCACACCTTGCCCGCCACCCACTCGCTGACACCAGCCAGCGCCTGCGGCAGCTTGGCCGGCTCGGTGCCGCCAGCCTGGGCCATGTCGGGACGGCCACCACCCTTGCCGCCCACCTGCTGCGCGACAAAGTTGACCAGCTCGCCGGCCTTGACCTTGCCCGTGGCATCGGCGGTGACACCGGCGATCAGGCTGACCTTGCCGTCGGACACCGCACCCAGCACGATGGCCGCGCTCTTCAGCTTGTCCTTGAGCTTGTCCATGGTCTCGCGCAGGGTCTTGACGTCGGCGCCGTCCAGTTGCGCGGCCAGCACCTTCAGGCCCTTGATATCGACCGCCTGCGCGGCCAGCTCGTCGCCCTGCGAGGCGGCCAGCTTGCTCTTCAGGCGTTCCAGCTCCTTCTCCAGCGCGCGCACCTGGTCCTGCACCTGGCCGATGCGCGGCACCAGCTCCGACGGCTGGGCCTTCAGCACGGCAGCGGCTTCGTTCAGCCTGGCGTCCAGGCCCTGCAGGTAGTGCAGCGCGTTGTCGCCGGTAATGGCTTCCACGCGGCGGATGCCGGCGGCAACGCCGCCTTCCACCACGATCTTGAACAGGCCGATATCGCCGGTGCGGTGCACGTGGGTGCCGCCGCACAGTTCCTTCGAGGTGCCGATCGACAGCACGCGCACGTCGTCGGCGTACTTCTCGCCGAACAGTGCCATCGCGCCGCTCTTGACGGCGTCGTCGAACGGCATGATTTCGGCATGCGTGTCGTCGTTGCGCAGGATCTCGGCGTTGACGATCTCTTCCACGCGGCGGATCTGCTCGTCGGTCAGCGCCGCGTTGTGCGAGAAGTCGAAGCGGGTCTTGTCCGCATCCACCAGCGAGCCCTTCTGCTGCACGTGGCTGCCCAGCACTTCACGCAGGGCCTTGTGCATCAGGTGGGTGGCCGAGTGGTTGCGCACGGTGCGCGCACGGCGCTGCGCGTCGACCTGGGCCGACACGGCATCGCCCACCTTCAGCGCGCCGCCTTCCAGCGTGCCCTGGTGGCCGAACACGTCGGCCTGGATCTTGGTGGTGTCAGCCACGGCGAAGACGGCATTGCCTGCCTTCAGCACGCCCTGGTCGCCGGCCTGGCCGCCGGATTCGGCGTAGAACGGGGTGTTGTCGAGCACCACCACGCCAGTCTGGCCCGGCTGCATGGTGTCGACCGCGGCACCGTCCACGTACAAGGCGGTAACCTTGGCCTGCGGCAGTTCCAGCTTCTCGTAGCCGTGGAACACGGTCTTGTCGCCGGTGTACTCCAGGCCGGCGGCCATCTTGAACTTGCCCGCGGCGCGGGCCTGCTCGCGCTGGCGGTTCATGGCCGCGTCGAAGGCGGCCTCGTCCACGCCGATTTCCTGCTCGCGGCACACGTCCTGCGTCAGGTCCAGCGGGAAGCCGAAAGTGTCGTGCAGCTTGAACGCCAGTTCGCCGTCCAGCGTCTTGCCGCCCTTGAGCTTCAGGTCGGCCAGCGCGGCGTCAAGGATCGACATGCCGTTCTCGATGGTCTCGAAGAAGCGCTCTTCCTCGGCCTTCAGCACTTCGGTCACGCGCGACTGGGCTTCGGCCAGTTCGGGATAAGCCTGGCCCATCTGCTCGACCAGATCGGCCACCATCTTGTGGAAGAACGGGGTCTTCTGGCCCAGCTTGTAGCCGTGGCGGATGGCGCGGCGGATGATCCGGCGCAGCACGTAGCCGCGGCCTTCGTTGCCGGGGATCACGCCGTCGACGATCAGAAACGAGCACGCGCGGATATGGTCGGCGATGACCTTCAGCGAGTTCTGGTTCAGGTTGTCGATATGGGTTTCACGCGCGGCGGCCTTGATCAGCGCCTGGAACAGATCGATCTCATAGTTGCTGTGCACGTGCTGCAGCACCGCGGCAATGCGCTCCAGGCCCATGCCGGTGTCCACGCACGGCTTGGGCAGCGGCGTCATATTGCCCTGCTCGTCGCGGTTGAACTGCATGAACACCAGGTTCCACACCTCGATGTAGCGGTCGCCGTCTTCCTCGGGCGATCCCGGGGGGCCGCCCCAAACGTCCGGGCCGTGGTCGTAGAAGATCTCCGAGCACGGGCCGCACGGGCCGGTGTCGGCCATCTGCCAGAAGTTGTCCGACGCATAGCGCGCGCCCTTGTTGTCGCCGATGCGCACGATGCGCTCGGCCGGCACGCCCACTTCCTTGGCCCAGATGTCGTAGGCCTCGTCATCTTCCGCGTAGACCGTCACCCACAGCTTCTCGGCCGGCAGCTGGTAGGTCTTGGTCAGCAGTTCCCACGCGTACAGGATGGCATCGCGCTTGAAGTAGTCGCCAAACGAGAAGTTGCCCAGCATCTCGAAGAACGTATGGTGGCGCGCGGTGTAGCCCACGTTCTCGAGGTCATTGTGCTTGCCGCCGGCGCGCACCGAGCGCTGCGCCGAGGTGGCGCGGGTGTACGGGCGCTTGTCGGTGCCCAGGAACACGTCCTTGAACTGCACCATGCCGGAGTTGGTGAACAGCAGCGTCGGGTCGTTCGCCGGCACCAGGCTGGACGAGCGGACCACGGTATGGCCCTTCGATTCGAAGAACTGCAGGAACTTGCTGCGAATGTCTGAGACTTTCATGGGATGGCGGACGCTTGCCCTGGCGTGGCCGGGCGCGACGAATCAGTATTGGATTTGCAAACCGTTGATTATACGGGCAAGGCAGCTTGCCGGGCACGTCAGGCATGGCGCCGGGGAGCCGGCCGGCTATCGCCCAAATCCCATCGCCACAAGCGCCTTATAAGGCACTCGAAGCCGCACCGGCGATTTGCTGGTGGTACATTGCAGGCAACCCGTGCCGGCCCCTGTTTCCAGGGGGCGCGCCGCCCCCCCTCGCCGTTGCGACCGATCCCCCGCCTTACCCACTGCATTGACTACCGCCATGGGAGCTTTAAGCCATCTCCGCGTCCTCGACCTGACCCGCGTCCTTGCCGGGCCATGGTGCGCCCAGAACCTTGCCGATTTCGGCGCCGACGTGATCAAGATCGAGCGCCCCGGCGCCGGCGACGATACCCGCACCTGGGGCCCGCCCTGGCTCAAGGACGAGGACGGCCGCGACACCGCCGAGGCCGCCTACTACCTGGCCGCCAACCGCAACAAGCGCTCGGTGACGTGCGACATCAGCACGCCGCAAGGCCAGCAGATCGTGCGCGAGCTGGCGGCGCAGAGCGACGTGGTGCTGGAGAACTACAAGGTCGGCCAGCTCAGGAAGTACGGCCTGGACTATGAGTCGCTCAGGCAGGTCAAGCCCGACCTGATCTACTGCTCGGTCACCGGCTTCGGCCAGACCGGCCCGTACGCCGCGCGCCCGGGCTATGACTTCATCATCCAGGGCATGGGCGGCTTCATGAGCCTGACCGGCGAGCGCGACGACCTGCCCGGCGGCGGCCCGCAGAAGGCCGGCGTGGCCATTTCCGACCTGATGACCGGCCAGTACGCCACCATCGCCGTGCTGGCGGCGCTGGCGCACCGCGACCGCACCGGCGAGGGCCAGTACATCGACATGGCACTGCTGGACGTGCAGGTGGCGATGCTGGCCAACATGAACACCAACTACCTGGCCAGCGGCCAGGCGCCGCGCCGCTGGGGCAATGCGCACCCCAATATCGTCCCCTACCAGACCTTCCAGGCCGCCGATGGCTGGATCATCGTGGCGGTGGGCAACGACGGGCAGTTCCGCAAGTTCGTCACCGACGGCGGCAAGCCCGAGCTGGCCGACGACCCGCGCTTTGCCACCAACCCGCAGCGCGTGGCCAACCGCGACGTGCTGGTGCCGATCCTGGCCGAGATGGTGCGCCCGCGCACCCGCGCCCAGTGGATCCGCGACCTGGAGGCCGCCGGCGTGCCGTGCGGCCCGATCAACACCCTCGACGACGTGTTCGAGGACGACCAGGTCAAGGCGCGCGGCCTGCGCGTGGACCTGCCCCACCCCAGCGCCGGCGAGGTCAAGCTGGTGGGCAGCCCGATCAAGATGAGCGCCACGCCGCCGCAGGCGCTGCGCCACCCGCCGCTGCTGGGCGAGCACACCGACACGGTGCTGGCCGACACGCTGGGCTACAGCCCTGAGCAGATCGAAGCACTGCGTGCAAAGGGTGTGCTGTAAGATTCTCCTCCTGCCGGCGGGCGGCCCTGGTGCCCCCGCCGGTGCCTTCCCGAAGCAATTCAGTCCCACTGAAGCAAAGGCAAAGGAGAATCCATGCTGACCGACGCCATACTGTCCTTCCTGCATTTCCTTGCGATCTTCGTCCTGATCACCCTGATGGCCGCCGAGGCCGTGGTGCTGCGCCCGGAAATCACGCCGGCCGCGGTGCGGCGCCTGTCGCTGTACGACCTGTTCTATTTCCTGTCGGCGATGGTGGTGCTGGGCACCGGCCTGCTGCGCCTGTTCTACGGTGCCAAGGGCGCCGACTTCTACCTGCACAACCCGTGGTTCCATGCCAAGGTGGGCGTGTTCGTGCTGATCGCGCTGTGCTCGCTGCCGCCGACCTTCGCCATTGCGCGCTGGCGCAAGCAGGCGCGCCGGCTGCCGGATTACGTGCCGCCGCCGTCCGAGTTGAAAGCCGCCCGCCGCTGGGTGATGATCGAAGCCCACCTGGTGATCCTGCTGCCGCTGTGCGCGGTCATGATGGCGCGGGGCATCGGCGCCAGATAAGAATCCCAATCCCCTGAAGTCCGAGACATGCTGAAGAAACTGCTTGCCGCCGCGCTGACCGCGGCCCTGCTGCCCGCCGCCGCCGTGGCGGCCACCAATGCCTACCCGACCAAGCCGGTCCGCTTCGTGGTGCCCTACCCCGCCGGCGGCCCGCTCGACACCGTCGCGCGCGCCATCGGCGAGAAGCTGCGCGACAGCCTGGGCCAGCCGGTGGTGGTCGAGAACAAGCCCGGCGCCGGCGGCAACCTGGGCGCGGACTACGTCGCCAAGCAGCCGGCCGACGGCTACACCATCGTCATGGGCGCGGTGGCCACGCACGCCATCAACCCGACGCTGTTCAGCAAGATGCCGTACGACCCGGTGAAAGACTTCGCGCCGATCACGCTGGTGGCCGACGTCCCCAACGTGCTGGTGATGCACCCGGGCAAGGCCGCCGACCTGCACATCAACAACGTGCGCGACCTGGTCGCGTACGCGCGCAAGAATCCGGGCAAGCTGGACTACGCCTCGGGCGGCAACGGCAGCGCCGGCCACCTGTCGGGCGAGCTGTTCAAGAGCATGGCGAAGGTCAGCATGGTCCATATCCCCTACAACGGCGCCGCACCGGCGCAGTTGTCGGTGCTGTCGGGCCAGACCGACCTGATCTTCGACAACCTGGCTTCGGCCTCGGCCAATATCAAGGCGGGCAAGCTGAAGGCCTTTGCGGTCACCACCGCCAGCCGCGCCGCGGCCTTCCCGGAACTGCCGACCATTGCGGAAGCCGGCAAGGGGCTGGGCCTGGAAGGCTTCGACATCTCGACGTGGTTCGGCGTGTTCGCGCCGGCCAACACCCCGCGCGAGATCGTCGAGCGGCTTAACCATGAGATCGTGGCAATCCTGAAGACCGACGAGATGAAGGCACGCCTGGCCCGCATCGGCGCACAGCCGGCACCGACCACGCCCGAGCAGTTCGCGGCGCTGATCCAGCGCGAGCTGAAGAAATACGCGCAGATCGTGAAGGTATCCGGGGCGAAGGTGGATTGAAGACAAGGCGGCCATGGCCGCCTTTTTTGTCATTACTCCGCCTCGGCACCCTCCCCGCTCCGCTCTGCCCCGTCCTTGCGCCGGCGCGGCCATAGCCGCCCGCCCGAATCCCCGTCCAGCCGCGGCAGCAGCAACCCCACCTGCAGGATCTGCGCGCCTTCCATGCGCGTCACCGTCAGCGGCAGGCCAGCGATCGCGACGCTGTCGCCCTCCACCGGCGGCGAGGTGAAGGCACGCTGCATCGCAGTTTCCAGCGTCAGCGGCTCCTCGTCCGGGGTCAGCGCGCGCGTGCCGTACAGCGCCGCGACGTCGCGCAGCAGCGCATCGCCCGACAACAGGAAATCATGCGAGGCCTGCTCCCAGGTGGGCGCGCGGCCCAGCGCCTGGAACAGCGCGGACAGCATCGGCAGGGTCGTCACCGGCGCCAGCACCGAGACGCTGTCGCCGGCGCGCAGCACGGTCTGGTCCAGCGCCGCCAGCGCATCGTCGCGCGCCACCGTCAGCAGCCGGCAGCGCGGCGGCAGCTCCAGCTGGTCGGCGCGCACGTTCTCCACTGGCGCGTTGGGCCCTACTTCGAACTGCATCACCTCCAGGATCGGCGCGCGCGTGCCGCGCAGGCGCGACCGCGCCAGCGGCTCGGGGTAGCCGGGGCGCCGCACACGCGCCAGGCGCGCGGCCACCGACACCGTGGTGCCCTGGAACAGCAGGCTGGCCAGCACCACGGCAAAGGCGATGCGGAACAGCAGCCCCGCTTGCGGCACCTCGCGCAGCAGCGGAAACAGCGCCAGCACGATCGGCACCGCACCGCGCAGGCCCATCCAGGCGATAAAGCCAGTCTCGCGCGCATTGAAGCGGAACGGCAGCAGCGCCAGCCACACCGCCACCGGCCGCGCCACCAGCATCAGGAAGGCCGCCACCGCCACCGCCGGGCCGGCCACCTCCCAGATCCGGTGCGGCGACACCAGCAGGCCCAGCAGCAGGAACATGGCCGACTGCGCCAGCCAGGCCATGCCGTCCATGGCGCGCATGGTGTCCGACGTCACCGCGCGCTCGCGGTTACCGATCAGCATGCCGGTCAGGTACACCGCCAGGAAACCGCTGCCGCCGGCGCTCTGCACCAGCGCGAACACCATGGCGCCGCCCGAGCACAGCAGGATCGCCTGCAGCCCTTCGGCCACGCGGATGCGCTCCAGCACGCGGGCCAGGCAATAGCCGAGCGCCAGGCCGAGCACGCCGCCCACGCCGAACTGCACCAGCAGCCGCGTGACCAGGCCCAGCGGCGTCAGGCCGTCAGGCGCGGTCAGCCATTCGATCAGCGTCAGGGTCAGGAAGATCGCCATCGGGTCGTTGATGCCGGACTCGATCTCGAGCACGCTCGCCACCCGCTCCTTCAGCCGGATGCCGCTGCTATTGAGCATCGAGAACACCGCGGCGGCGTCGGTCGAGCCGACGATGGCGCCAAGCAGCAGCCCGAGCCGCCAGTCGATGCCCAGCAGCCACGCGGCGAACACGCCGACCAGCGCTGCCGTCACCAGCACCCCCACGGTCGCCAGCGACAGCGAAGGTTTCAGCGCCACCCGGAAGGTGGCAAAGCGCGTGCGCAGCCCGCCATCGAGCAGGATCACCGCCAGCGCCAGGTTGCCGACCAGGAAGCTGAGCCAGGTATCGGAGAAACGGATGCCGCCCGGCCCGTCCACGCCGGCCAGCATGCCCACGGCCAGGAAGACCAGCAGGAACGGCACGCCCAGGCGTGCCGAGAAAGCCCCCAGCACGATGCCCAGCGACATCACGACGGCGCCGATCAGAATGATGTGGTCAATGCTCTCCAAACCGCTCCTCGCGTTGCGTAGTGGTTCCTTGCGGAACCTTTCAAACCTTTCAGCGGCGGGTAGCGCCGCGCGGCGCAAGACCGCCCCGGATAATAGCGCAGCGACTGGGGCTTCTGCCCGCCAGGCCGCTCCCAGCTTGGCTTGGCGGCACTTTTAAGCGCTCTTTCACTAGGGGATACCCTCAGCATGACCCTGTTTGCAGACATCTGAAAGGTAGCTGAAAGGTCGCCCCCTTAACTTCCACCCTGCCCGTAGGAGGGCGCCCGCAAACTGCCGCATTGATGCAATGCAACAAAGGCAGCGGAAGGGAACCCTCCTGAGATTTCAAGCAGTCTTATCGAGGAGATTCACTTTGCGCATACGTAGCCAAAAGGACTTCGCCTCCGGCCTGATGTTCATCCTGGTCGGATTCGGCTTTTCCTGGGTCGCGCGCGGTTATTCCATGGGAACCGCCGCAAAAATGGGACCGGGATACTTCCCGTTCTGGCTCGGCATCGTGCTCGCCCTGCTGGGCGTGCTGGTGCTGTGGGGCTCGTTGTCTTCCAAGTCGGAAGAAGACAACCTGGCCCGCTGGGACATCAAGACGCTCTTGTGGATCCTCGGTTCGGTGGTGCTGTTCGGCCTGCTGCTCAAGCCGCTGGGCATGGTGCTGTCGGTGCTGGTGCTGGTGCTGGTGTCGTCGATGGCCAGCCATGAATTCAGCTGGAAGGGTGCCATCCTCAACGCCATCATCCTGGTGCTGATCAGCCTGGGCGCGTTCGTCTACGGCATCAACCTGCAGATGCCGGTGTGGCCGGCTTTCCTGGCAAGCTAAGGAGGCCGCCAACATGGAACTTCTAACCAACCTGGGTCTGGGCTTCTCCACCGCCCTGACCTTCCAGAACCTCGCGTACGCCTTCCTGGGCTGCGTGCTGGGCACCCTGATCGGCGTGCTGCCGGGCCTGGGGCCGCTGGCCACCATCGCCATGCTGCTGCCGGTGACCTACACGCTGCCCCCGGTGGCCGCGCTGATCATGCTGGCCGGTATCTACTACGGCGCCCAGTACGGCGGCTCGACCACCGCCATCCTGGTGAACCTGCCTGGTGAATCGTCCTCGGTGGTAACAACCATCGACGGCTACCAGATGGCAAGGCGAGGACGAGCGGGGGTGGCGCTGGCCACAGCCGGGCTGGGCTCGTTCTTCGCCGGCTGCGTCGCCACCATGATCCTGGCCGCCTTTGCCGCGCCGCTGTCGGAACTGGCGTTCAAGTTCGGCCCCGCCGAATACTTCTCGCTGATGGTGCTGGGCCTGATCGGCGCCGTGGTGCTGGCTTCGGGTTCGCTGGTCAAGGCCATCGCCATGATCGTGCTGGGCCTGCTGCTGGGCCTGGTCGGCACCGACGTGAACTCGGGCGCGGCGCGCTTCTCGTTCGACGTGCCGGAACTGACCGACGGCCTGAACTTCGTCTCGGTGGCAATGGGTATCTTCGGCTTTGCTGAAATCATCGCCAACCTGGAGCAGAAGGAACACCGCGAGACCTTCACCGACCACATCACCAACCTGTTCCCGACCAAGGAAGACTTCAAGCGCATGATCCCGGCGGTGCTGCGTGGCACCCTGCTGGGCTCGGCACTGGGCATCCTGCCGGGCGGCGGTGCATCGCTGGCTTCGTTTGCTGCCTACTCGCTGGAGAAGAAGACCTCCAAGTATCCGCAGGAATTCGGCAAGGGTGCGATCGAAGGCGTGGCGGGACCGGAATCGGCCAACAACGCGGCTTCGCAGACCTCCTTCATCCCGCTGCTGACGCTGGGCATTCCGCCCAACGCGGTGATGGCGCTGATGGTGGGTGCGATGACCATCCACAACATCCAGCCCGGCCCGCAGGTGATGACCAGCAACCCGGCGCTGTTCTGGGGCCTGATCGCCTCGATGTGGATCGGCAACCTGATGCTGATCGTGCTGAACCTGCCGCTGATCGGTATCTGGGTGAAGCTGCTGAAGGTGCCTTACCGCTACCTGTACCCGGCCATCCTGACGTTCTGCTGCATCGGCGTGTACTCGGTCCAGAACACCACCTTCGACGTGTTCCAGACCGCGGCCTTCGGCGTGGTGGGCTACCTGTTCATCAAGCTCAAGTGCGAACCCGCGCCGCTGCTGCTCGGCTTCGTGCTGGGGCCGATGATGGAAGAGAACTTCCGCCGCTCGCTGCTGCTGTCGCGTGGTGACTTCAGCGTGTTCGTGACGCGCCCGCTGTCGCTGGGCCTGCTGATCGCCGCTGCCGTGCTGGTGCTGATCGTGGCGATGCCGTCGATCAAGGCCAAGCGCGAGGAAGCGTTCCAGGAAGAATAAGCAGGGAATATCGCCGGCCCCGGGGCCGGCGGCACAACACACTAAGGGCACCGCAAGGTGCCCTTTTTTTTTGCGCTTGCCGGCTACGTTTTGGCTCGGCCCCACCGCCACCCGACCCCCGACGACCTATATTGGTAGGACTCGGACAACGGTCGCGCTGCGCGCGTCGGAGGTTGAAATCATGACCATGTCTACCACGCTGGCGAGATGCCTGAGCAAGAAGCAGAGCCAGTTCGACACCGTCCGGCACCCCTACAGCCTCGGCAGCATGGCCACTGCGCAGGCCGCACACATTCCCGGAGACCGCCTGGCCAAGACCGTCCTGCTGGAAGACGGCAGCGGCTACGTCACTGCCGTGATTCCTTCGACTCACCACCTGAAACTGTCGGAGCTCTGCGAGCAGACCGGCCGCAAGCTGTCGCTGGCGCATGAGGATGGCGTGCGCGAAGTGTTCCGCGACTGCGACCACAGCGCGCTCCCGCCGGTCGGCATGGCCTACGGCACGCAGACCTGGCTCGACGACAGCCTGCTGACGCACCCCGACGTCTACTTCGAGGCGGGCGACCACCAGGAACTGGTGCACATGAGCACCGGGCAGTTCCTCGACCTGATGGCCGATGCGCGGCGCGGGCATTTTGCGCACAGGATGATGTAGGGTCCTGCCCTGGCAGGCCACGCGGCCGGCGCTTGCCGGCCGCTTTTCTTTCGCGTTGGCGATCGCTTCACCAGGCCGCTCGCGCGCGCATGGCAAAAAGCTGCCGCCGCCGGCCACGGTGACCGGCGAAGGATCTTCTTTCACCTCACGGACCCGGCCCCGTCAGGGGAATGACAGCCCTGACGGGACCCGGCGACCGCTCAGGCGACGTCGAACCGGTCGAGGTTCATCACCTTGACCCAGGCGGCGACGAAGTCCCGGACGAATTTCTCCTGCGCGTCCTCGCTTGCATAGACCTCGCAAAGCGCCCGCAACTGGGCATGCGAACCGAACACCAGGTCGACCCGGGTACCGGTCCACTTCTTCGCACCGGTCTTGCGGTCAAGCCCCTCGAACACTTCCCGGGCTTCCGACAGCGGCTTCCATTCCGTGCTCATGTCGAGCAGGTTGCGGAAGAAGTCATTGGTCAGCGTTTCCGGCCGGTCGGTGAAGACGCCGTGCGCATCCTGCCCGGTATGGACGTTCAGCACGCGCAGCCCGCCGATCAGCACCGTCATCTCGGGCGCGGTCAGGGTCAGCAATTGCGCCTTGTCGATCAGCAGCGCCTCCGCCGGGATGCTGTACTTCTGCTTGAGGAAGTTGCGGAAGCCGTCCGCCTTCGGCTCGAGCGCGCCGACCGACTGCACGTCGGTCTGTTCCTGCGAGGCATCCATGCGGCCCGGCGTGAACGGCACGGTCACTTGATGTCCGGCCTTCTGCGCGGCCTGCTCGATCCCGGCACTACCGGCCAGCACGATCAGGTCGGCGAGCGAAATCTTCTTGCCGCCGGACTGCGCGCCGTTGAACTCAGCCTGGATTCCTTCGAGCACCTTCAGCACCTTGGCCAGCCGCTCGGGTTCGTTGGCTGCCCAGTCCTTCTGCGGCGCCAGTCGGATGCGCGCCCCATTGGCGCCACCACGCTTGTCCGAACCGCGGAAGGTGGAGGCCGAGGCCCAGGCGGTCTGCACCAGTTGCGAGACCGGCAGCCCCGACGCCAGGATCTTCTGCTTGAGCGCGGCGACGTCCTGCTCGTTGACCAGCGGATGGTCGACCGCCGGGATCGGATCCTGCCAGATCAGCTCTTCGGCCGGCACTTCCGGGCCGAGGTAGCGCGCGCGCGGGCCCATGTCGCGGTGGGTCAGCTTGAACCAGGCGCGGGCAAAGGCATCGGCGAGCTGGTCAGGATTCTCCAGGAAGCGCCGCGAGATCTTCTCGTAGACCGGATCGAAACGCAGCGACAGGTCCGTGGTCAGCATCATTGGCCGCAGCTTCTTCGAGGGATCGTAAGCGTGCGGGATGGTTTCCCCGCCATCCTTGGCCACCCACTGGTTGGCACCAGCGGGACTCTTGGTCGGTTCCCATTCGTGGCCGAACAGGTTCTCCAGATAGCTGTTGCCCCACTTCGTCGGCGTATTGCTCCAGGTCACCTCCAGCCCGCTGGTGATGGTGTCGGCGCCCTTGCCGGTGCCAAAGGCGCTTGACCATCCCAGGCCCTGGAGTTCAAGGTCGGCGCCCTCGGGCTCGGCCCCGATGTTGTCCCCGGCGGGACCGGCACCGTGCGTCTTGCCGAAGGCATGCCCGCCGGCAATCAGCGCGACGGTCTCCTCGTCGTCCATGGCCATGCGCGCGAACGTTTCACGGATGTCGTGTGCCGCCGCGAGCGGGTCCGGGTTGCCTTCCGGGCCTTCCGGGTTCACATAGATCAGGCCCATCTGCACGGCGGCCAGCGGGTTCTCCAGGTTGCGTTCCTGGTCGGTGCGGCTGGCCTCGGCGCCATGCAATTCCTCGTCGGCGATGATCACGCCCTCGTCGTCGTACTTGCCGGCGGCACCCTTGCCGTAGCGAAAGTCACCGCCCAGCCAGGTCTTTTCATTGCCCCAGTACACATCCAGGTCCGGCTCCCAGGTATCTTCGCGGCCACCGCCGAAGCCGAAGGTCTTGAAGCCCATGGTCTCGAGCGCGACGTTGCCGCTCAGGATCATCAGGTCGGCCCAGGAGATCTTCTGGCCGTACTTTTGCTTGATCGGCCATAGCAGGCGGCGCGCCTTGTCCAGGCTGACGTTGTCCGGCCAGCTGTTGATCGGCGCGAAACGCTGCTGGCCGCGCCCACCGCCCCCGCGGCCATCGCCAATGCGGTACGTGCCGGCACTGTGCCAGGCCATGCGGATGAGCAGCGGACCATAGTGGCCGAAGTCCGCCGGCCACCAGTCCTGCGATTGCGTCATCAGCGCCGCCAGGTCCTTCTTCACCGCCGCCAGGTCGAGGCTCTTGAAGGCTTCCGCGTAGTTGAAGTCCGCGCCGAGCGGGTTGGACTTGCTGGAATGCTGGCTGAGCAGGTCCAGGCGCAATTGCTTTGGCCACCAGTCGCGATTCGTGGTACCGCCGCCGGCGGCATGAGTGACGGGACACTTTGCTTCGTTAGACATGCGTTCTCTCCTTGTGGGACGTACTGAACACGCCTGCAGCGATGGCTTGGGGGTCGCTGTTGCATCAGCGATCCCGTTCCGGCGGAGCTTGCGAATCCACGCCGGGAATCTCCTTCAAAAGCATGCCGGCTGACTTCTGCCGGTGCGCTGGGCATGCTCCGACGCGGTAGGTCGGGCGCCGCCCCATGGCAATGCGGCCGCGTCAGCGGCAGTCCGCAACCCCAATATATGCACAGCTGAGCGCCAGGAGAATGCGTTTCTGACTATCCTCCCGATAGACCCTGGTTATGGCGTGGACGCAACCCGCGCTAGGCGCCAAACAGCTCGCTGCAGGCCGCCCGCACCGCCGCGGTCACCTGCCCGCGCCCGTGGTCGCGCCGTTCCAGCATGCCGATGTGACGCATCACCGGCTCGCCGTTGACCAGCAGCGGCAGGATGCGCAGCGCCTCGTCGTCGCGCCAGCGCGCGCGGCGCAGCAGCGGCACCACGGTCACGCCGACCTCCTGCCGCACCAGTTCCACCAGCGCCTCGATCGCGTTCAGCTCCAGGAACTCGTTGACCTTCAGGTGCGCGCGGCGCAGCGCGCGCTCGACCAGCACGCCGGTGCGCTGGCTGCGGTCGAAGCGCAGGTAGGGATTGGTGGCGAGCGCCTCGCGCGCGTCGCGGCCCGGGCTGCCGCGTGCCGCGATCGCCACCAGCGGCTCCTGGTACAGCGGCGTCCAGCGCAGCGTGCCGGGCACGCGCGCGGCGCCCTCCACCAGGATGGCGGCATCCAGCTCGCCGGCCTCGACCTGTGCCGCCAGTTCGATCGACTTGGCGCCGACCAGGCGCACGTCGAGCGCAGGATAAGTGCGCTTCATATGCGCCACCGCATGTGACAGTCCGCCCATCACCGACACTACCGCACCCACTGCCACCGCACCCGCCATGGCTTCGTCCGAGGCCAGCGGCAGGCGCATCTCTTCATACAGCGCCAGCATGCGTCGCGCCAGCGGCAGCAGCGCGCGGCCGTCGGCATTGAGCACGGCCACGCGGCCGTTGCGGTCGAACAGCTCGCGGCGCAATTCGGTCTCAAGCGCGCGCATCTGCAGGCTGACGGCGGCCTGGGTCAGCGCCACCTGGCCGGCAGCGGCGGCAAAGGAGCCGTGCTCGGCCACGGCAACGAAGGTACGGAGGAAGCGGACAGTGCTCATCGGTGCACGCAAGGGAAGAGTCAGGCATATGCCGGCAAGGCGCGATCCTTAAGATTTCCTTGTGACATTGGAAAGAAATATTAGCTTTCTTTGTGACCGACAGCACGGAATAATGAAGGCAGGCTCATGAATCGGGGCCAATCGCCTGACACCGGAGACAAGAATGAAATCCTGGCTGCGCCGCTTCGGCATCGGCCTTGGCTGCGGGCTTTGCCTGGCCGCCACGCCCGCACTGGCCGATACCTATCCCAGCAAGCCGATCCGCCTGATCGTGCCCTTCCCGGCCAGCGGCGCGACCGACCTGCTGGCACGCGCCATCGCGCAGAAGGTGGGCGCCAGCCTGGGCCAGCAGATCGTGGTCGACAACCGCCCCGGCGCCGGCGGCGCGATCGGCTCGGACATGGCCGCCAAGGCAGCGCCCGACGGCTATACGCTGCTGATCGCCACCACCAGCACGCATTCGATCGGGCCGTATATCAACACTCGCCTGCCATACAACACCGAGACCGACTTCACCCCGGTCAGCCAGGTGGCGATCGCCACCAACCTGCTGGTGGTGCCGAACGGCCTGCCGGCGAAGAACGTGCGCGAGCTGATCGACTACGCCAAGAAGCATCCCGGCGAGCTGAACTACGCCTCCAGCGGCAACGGCACCGTGGTGCACCTGACCGCCGAGGCCTTCAAGGCGCAGGCGGGCGTGTTCATCACCCACATCCCCTACCGCGGCACCGCGCTGGCCGTGCCGGACCTGATCTCGGGCAAGGTGCAGGTGCTGTTCGACAGCATCGTGTCGGGCCTGCCGCATGTGAAGGACGGCAAGCTCAAGGCACTGGCAGTGACCAGCGCCAAGCGCTCGCCGCTGGCACCGGAAATCCCCACCGCGAGTGAGTCGGGCCTGCCCGGCTTCGAGTCCGATACCTGGTTCGGCATCTATGGCCCCAAGGGCCTGCCGGCCGATATCGTCAACCGCCTGAATGCCGAGTTCAACAAGGCCATCCAGTCGCCCGAGGTCAAGGAACGCCTGGGCAAGCTGGGCGCCGAGCCGGTCGGCGGCACGCCGGCGCAGTTCGCCGCGATGGTGAAGAAGGACAGCGCGCGCTGGGGCAAGCTGATCAGGGATCGCAAGATCACGGCAGAATAAGGGCCGCAGAATTTGCGCTACAGGCGCACCGAGCACAAGGACACAGACAAGCATGCAGAACTTCAACTGGACCAACCCCTACCCCTCCGTGCGCATCCCGCTGTTTGCGCGCAACGTGGTTTCCACCTCGCACCCGCTGGCTGCGCAGGCCGGCCTGCGCATGCTGCTCAAGGGGGGCAATGCGGTCGATGCCGCCATCGCCGCGGCCGCCGCCATCACCATCGTCGAGCCGGTGTCGTGCGGCCTGGGCAGCGATGCCTTTGCCATCCTGTGGGACGGCAAGGAACTGCACGGCCTGAACTCGTCGGGCGTGGCCCCGGCGGCCTGGAGCCCGGAATACTTCAAGAACAAGTACGGCACCGATGCCAACGGCCTGGCCAACCGCCCGATCCGCGGCTGGGACTCGGTCACCGTGCCCGGCGTGGTCGCCGGCTGGGCCGCGCTGCATGAGCGCTTCGGCAAGCTGCCGTTCGCCGACCTGATGGAGCCGGCAATCGAGATCGCCGAGCGCGGCTATGCCGTGCCGCCGGTGGTGGCGCACAAGTGGGCCGCCGCGGTGCCTGAACTGAAGGACCAGCCCGGCTATGCCGAGACCTTCATGCCCAATGGCCGCGCCCCCGCGGTGGGCGAGAAGTTCACCATGAAGGCTGCCGCCGAAACCCTGCGCAAGATCGGCGCGACCCGTGGCCGCGCCTACTATGAAGGCGAGATCGCCGAGCAGATTGCCGCCTTCAGCCAGCAGTGCGGCGGCGCCATGACGCTCGATGACCTGCGCAACTACCGCCCCGACTGGGTCAAGCCGATCAGCAAGTCCTACCGCGGCTACGAGCTGCACGAGATCCCGCCCAACGGCCAGGGCATCGCCGCGCTGATCGCGCTGGGCATCCTGGACCAGTTCGACATGGCTTCGATCCCGGTGGACTCGGTCGATTCTCAGCACCTGCAGATCGAGGCAATGAAGCTGGCCTTTGCCGACCTCTACCGCTACGTAGCCGACCCGCGCAGCATGGAAGTCACGCCGGAGGCAATGCTCGATGACGCGTACCTGAAGTCGCGCGCGAAGCTGATCGACATGCAGCGCGCCACGCATTTCGACTTCGGCATGCCGAAGGTGGGCGGCACCATCTACCTGACCGCCGCCGACGAGAACGGCATGATGATCTCGTTCATCCAGTCCAACTACATGGGCTTCGGCTCGGGCGTGGTGGTGCCGGGCACCGGCATCAGCCTGCAGAACCGCGGCGTGGGCTTCTCGATGGACCCGAAGTCGGCCAACGTGGTCGCGGGCGGCAAGCGTCCGTTCCACACCATCATCCCGGCCTTCCTGACCAAGGACGGCCAGCCGGTGATGAGCTTCGGCGTGATGGGCGGCGACATGCAGCCGCAGGGCCACCTGCAGACCGTGGTGCGCATGCTGGACTACAACCAGCAGCCGCAGGCCGCGTGCTGCGCGCCGCGCTGGAAGGTCAACCGCGACTTCACGCTGGACGTGGAAAGCACCATGGACCCGGCCACGGTCGAGGGCCTGAAGGCGCGCGGCCACCAGCTCAAGTCAGTGGACGATCCGTACATGGACTTCGGCTCGGGCCAGTTCATCTGGCGCCTGTCGGAAGATGCCGAGCACGGCTATGTCGCCGCCAGCGACAGCCGGCGCGATGGGCAGGCGGTGGGGTTCTGAAGCGCAAGAAGGGAGCGCGGTTTTGGGTGCACCAAAGCCGCCGGAACTAGCCTAAGCAAGGTGTTCGCCCTCTCCCGCAAGCGGGCGAGGGGAGCCTCCTGCAAGCGGCGCCGCGAACAACTCCGCCTTCCGAACTGGCCCGCCCACAAACCCGCCAACTGTCCATGGCCCGCTGGCCCGGTCTACGTACACTGTGACGGAAGATACCCGGAGCCCCCGCGCCATGACCACCTACGCCTTCCGCCTGCTCAACGTCTTTGCCGAAGCCACCTTCGGTGGCAATCCGCTATGCGTGTTCGACGATGCGCGCGGCATGGACGAGGCCACCATGCAGGCGCTGGCGCTGCAGTTCAACCTGTCGGAAACCACCTTTATCCTGCCGTCGGAACGTGCCAGCGCGCGGGTGCGCATCTTCACGCCGGGCTATGAGATGCGCTTCGCCGGCCATCCGACGCTGGGCACCGCGCACGTTGTGCGCAACCTGGCCGGAACCGGCGACGCGCTGACGCTGGAGTTCGCGGCGGGCGTGGTGCCGGTGACCGCGCAGGGCGATGTCTGGACCTTCACCGCCCCCCACAGCGGCAAGCCGAAGACCGCGCCGGTGGGCCTGTCCGATGCCGACATCGCCAGCCTGCTCGGCCTGCGGGAACACGACCTGCTGGTGTCGCCGATGTGGGTCGACACCGGCGCCGACCAGCTGCTGGTGGCAGTGCGCAGCACCGATGCCGTGCGCCGCGCCAACCCCGACAGCGCGCGCCTGCAGATCTGGCCGCAGAGCAGCCTGGGCCGCAAGACCGCCTACGTCTTTGCCTTCGACCCGGAGCAGCCCGGCCGCGTGCGGTCGCGCTACTTCTTCACCAAGCAGGGCGGCGGCGTGGCCGAGGACCCGGGCACGGGCTCGGCCTGCGCCAACCTGGGCGGCTGGCTGCTGGCCACCGGCCACGCGCTGCCGGCCGAGTATGCGATCGACCAGGGCGAGGCCGTTGGCCGCCCCTGCCGGCTGCGCCTGAAGGCCGATGCCGAAGGCGCCATCCGCGTGGGCGGCCGCGTGCTGGAGATCGGCCGGGGTACCGTGACCGTGTAACGGCATCTGCGCTACATTGACGGTTTCGCCCCCCGCCGACCCACGCCCCGCCTGCCATGACCTCGCACGCCATCACCACGCTGGCCGAACTGGAAGCGCTCTACGCGCAACCGTTGGCCCCGTCGCTGTCCAAGGAAGTCGACTACCTGCACCCGCACTACCGCGCCTTTATCGAGGCAGCGCCCTTCTGCCTGCTGTCGACGGTGGGCGAGGACTGGGCCGAATGCTCGCCGCGCGGCGATGCGCCGGGCTTTGTGCAGGTGCTGGACGAACGCACGCTGCTGCTGCCCGACCGGCGCGGCAACAACCGCATCGACAGCCTGCGCAATATCGTTGCCGATCCGCGCGTGGGGCTGCTGTTCGTGATCCCCGGCATCAACGAGACCATCCGCGTCAACGGCAGCGCGCAGATCAGCGTCGACCCGGCGCTGGTCGCGCGCTGCGTGGTCGACGGCAAGGCCCCGACCACGGTGCTGGTGGTCACGGTGCAGTCAGTGTTCTTCCAGTGCGCCCGCGCGCTGATCCGCTCGCGGCTGTGGGCAGCGGATGCGCAGGTGGCGCGCCAGTCGCTGCCGAGCAACGGCGAGATCCTGGCCACGCTGACCGACAACGCCATCGACGGCGCCGCCTACGACCGCGAACTGCCCGAGCGGCAGCGCACCACGCTCTATTAGCCTAACCGCGCGGCAGCCACTGCGGCGCGTGCGTGCCGAGCGGCTCGGACGGCAAGGTCCAGCGCGCCGGCGTTTCCGCCAGATGCGCCGCATGGCGCACCACCGTCAGCATGCCGAAGCCCGACGGCACCGCCTCGAGCAGGTCGGCCACGTCGTCGATCTTCTGCTCGGGCGCCTTGAGCCCGCCCGGCACGCGCCCCAGGCCGCGCAGCCACTGCCCCACCTGCGCCAGCGACACCCGCACATGCCAGCTGCCGCCCTCCAGCGCGCGCCGGTGCAGCGCGGCCATCGCGCCGAAGGCCAGCAGGTAGCCCGCGGCGTGGTCCAGCACCTGCGCCGGCAACGGGCGCGGCGTGTCGCTGCCGGCCGCCTGCGCTTCGGCATCGTTGAAGCCGGTGGCGCTCTGCACCAGCGAATCGAAGCCGCGCTTGTGCGACCACGGCCCCACATGGCCATAGGCGCTCAGCGACACATAGACGATGCCCGGACGCGCGCGCGCCGCGGCCTCCGGCCCCACGCCCAGCTCGGCCAGGCCGCCGGGGCGGTAGCCCTGCACCATCACGTCGGCACCGTGCAGCAGCTTGTGCAGCGTGCGCTTGTCATCGGGATCGCGCAGGTCCAGCTGGCAGCTGCGCTTGCCGCGGCCGGTGTCGATCACCAGCGGCGGGATCGACGGCAGGTGCGAGGCGGTGACCAGCAGCACGTCGGCGCCATGCGCGGCCAGCGTGCGGCCCGCCACCGGGCCGGCGATGATGCGGGTGAAATCGAGCACGCGCACGCCCGACAGCGGCTGCGCGTCCGCGGATGCGGGCGCCGGCAACGGTTGCGGCGGGGCGTCGCCGATGCGCTCCAGCGTCACCGGCGGCAGGCCGCACAAGGCGGCCGCCTGCGGATGGCGGTCCCATTCCTCGAAGCTGCGCAATGCCGCAACCACCAGGCCCGCGTCGGACGCCGCGGTCTCGAAGGCTTCGGCGTCCCGCTTTTCCAGTGCGGCCTGCACGGCCGCCTTGTCATTGGCGCAGCCCAGCAAGCGCACCACGCCGTCGCGGTGGTGCGGGAAATTGGTATGCAGGCGCACCCAGCGGCCGTCGCCGCAGCGGTAGATGCCGGCCAGCCTGTCCCACAGCTCGGGCGCGGGGCCACCATCGACGCGCAGGTAGCGTTCGCTGCGGAATTCGGTGATGGCGTGGCGCATGTCGACGCTGACGTCCTGCCAGCGGCCGGTGCGGCTGTGCCACAGCGCGGCGGCTGCCAGCGCCGCCGCGCCAAGGCTGGCCTGGGCGGCGGTGCCCACAGCAAAGCTCGACGGCAGCACCGGCTCGGCGCCGTCCAGCTTCAGGTGCGCCAGCGCCTCGGCGGGCAGGCCGGCATCGCGCCACAGCGCGGCAACGACTTCAGAGGGCTCAAGCGGCACTGGCGCCGCATCGGGTTGGGCGTTCATGGGCATTCCTGCAGCGATGGACCAAAGCCGGTCACCACGGGCCGGCACGCTCCCATGCTACTCCGACACATCACTTTCGTCGCAGCCAGGCGCATCCGCGCGGACGCAAATCCGGGACAAGGGCGGAAATCCGCGGCGGCTCGCGGCGTGCGGCGGCTCCGGCACGGTAAAATCCCGTTATTGGCATTCCGCCACGCAATCTGACGACCCGGCCCCAAGCACCCAGACGCATCAGGCCGGCCAACCGGCGCCATCATGAGCCACGACAACAAGCCTACCGACAGCACCCCCGCCGCCTCCAACTTCCTGCGCAGCATCATCGACCAGGATCTCGCCGCCAGCACCTATGCCGGCCGCCAGGACAAGGCCGGCGAACCGCTGCCGACCGTCATCACCCGCTTCCCGCCGGAGCCCAACGGCTACCTGCATATCGGCCACGCCAAGAGCATCTGCCTGAACTTCGGCCTGGCGCGCGACTATGGCGGCCGCTGCCACCTGCGCTTTGACGACACCAACCCGGTCAAGGAAGACACCGAATACGTCGATTCGATCATCGACGCGGTGCACTGGCTCGGCTTTTCCTGGGACAGCGAGGGCAAGGACGGCACCAGACAGCCGCACCTGTACTACGCCAGCGACTACTTCGACCAGCTCTACGCCTTTGCCGAGACCCTGATCGAGCGCGGCGCCGCCTATATCGACAGCCAGACCGCCGAGCAGATCGCCGCCAGCCGCGGCAATTTCTCCGAGCCGGGCAAGCCCTCGCCCTACCGCGAGCGCAGCGTCGAAGAGAACCTGCAGCTGTTCCGCGACATGCGCGCCGGCAAGTACGGCGACGGCGAGCACGTGCTGCGCGCGAAGATCGACATGAGCGCGCCCAATATCGTGATGCGCGACCCGGTGCTCTACCGCATCCGCCATGCCCATCACCACCGCACGGGCGACAAGTGGTGCATCTACCCGATGTACGACTTCACGCATTGCATCTCGGACGCGCTCGAGAACATCACGCATTCGCTGTGCACGCTGGAGTTCGAGAACAACCGCCCGCTGTACGACTGGGTGCTTGAGCACCTGCGCGACAGCGGCGTGTTCCGCGACCCGCTGCCGCACCAGTATGAGTTCGCGCGCCTGAACCTGACCTACGCCATCACCAGCAAGCGCAAGCTCAAGCAGCTGGTCGATGAAAAGCGCGTGGACGGCTGGGACGATCCGCGCATGCCCACGCTGGTGGGCGTGCGCCGGCGCGGTTACACCCCGGAATCGATCCAGCTGTTCTGCGACCGCGTGGGCGTGGCCAAGGCCGACAGCTGGATCGACATGAGCACCCTCGAAGGCGCGGTGCGCGACGACCTGGACGGCCGTGCCGCGCGCGGCGTGGCCGTGCTGGACCCGCTGCGCCTGGTGATCGACAACTACCCCGAAGGCCAGAGCGAAGAATGCTCGGCACCGGTGCACCCGAAAAAGCCCGAACTGGGCCGCCGCGTGTTCCCGCTGTCGCGCGAGCTGTGGATCGAGCGCGAGGACTTCAACGAGACCCCGCCCAAGGGCTACTTCCGCCTGTTCCCGGGCAACAAGGTGCGGCTGAAGTACGGCTACGTGATCGAGTGCACCGGCGTGGACAAGGATGCCGACGGCAACGTGATCGCCGTGCACGCCAGCTACCTGCCCGAAACCAAGAGCGGCACGCCGGGCGCCGACAGCGTCAAGGTCAAGGGCGTGATCCACTGGGTCAGCGCGGCGCACGCGTACGAGGCCGAAGTGCGCCTGTACGACCGCCTGTTCAACGACCCCAACCCGGATGCCGGCGGCAAGAACTTCCTGGATGCGCTCAACCCGGATTCCAAGCAGGTGATCACCGCCTACCTGGAGCCGGGCCTGCGCGAGGCCCAGCCCGAAGACCGCTTCCAGTTCGAGCGCCATGGCTACTTCGTCGCCGACCGCACCGATTCGCAGCCGGGCAAGCCGGTCTTCAACCGCATCGTCGGTCTGAAAGACAGCTGGGGCAAGTGATGGCCAAACCTGGCAAGGCAGCCGTGCAAACCATCACCTTCCCGCTCGAGGGCGAGTTCATCGCGCTCAATGACCTGCTCAAGCTGGCGGGCGTGTGCGACAGCGGCGGCGCCGGCAAGGCGCTGGTCGCCGCCGGCGAAGTCTCGGTGGACGGCGCGCCCGAATCGCGCAAGACTGCCAAGATCCGCGCCGGGCAGGTGGTGGGCCTGGCGGGCATCGAGATCCGCGTGGTCGCCGCCTGACCGCGCGGGCCAGGCCGGCGGCGCCAGTGACGGCGGCGCCGGCATTGCAACCGAAAGGACTGGACTATGCCGATCGCTTTCTGGTGCGTGCTGCTGGCCGGCATCCTGCCGCTGGTGACGGTGGCCATCGCCAAGGCCAGCGCGCCTGGCTATGACAACCATGACCCGCGCGGCTGGCTGGAGCAGCAGTCCGGCCGCGCGCGCCGCGCCGACATGGCGCACCGCAACCACTTCGAGGCCTTCCCCTTCTTTGCCGCCGCCGTGCTGGCCGCCAGCCACCTGCAGGCGCCGCAGGCCCGCATCGACGAGCTGGCCGTGGTCTTCATCGTGGCCCGCGTGCTCTACACCGTGTGCTACGTGACCGACCGCGCCACGCTGCGCACGCTGTGCTGGACCGTCGGCTACCTGTCGGTGGTGGGGATGTTCCTGCTGCCCGTGTTCGTCCACTGAACGCCGACTGAGCCATGGCCGCACGCGCGCTGGCACTTGCTGCCGCCCTGGGCATCACCGCCGCGCAGGCGGCGCCGCTTGAATACACCATCGATCCGGCGCACACCACCGTCTATTTCTCCGCCAGCCATTTCGAGCGCAGTTCGGTGCGCGGGCGCTTTGGCAAGATCGACGGGCGCCTGGTCTATGACGCGGACAGCGGCGCCGGCGCACTCGACGTGATCGTGGACCTGGCCTCGGTCGATACCGGCAACCGCACCCTGGACGGCGTGCTGCGCTCGGCACAATTCTTCGATGCCGCCCAGCACCCGGTGGCGCGGCTGCGTGCGGACCGCTTCCTGATGGAAGGCGGCCGGCTGGCGGCGGTCGAAGGCGAGCTGACGCTGCACGGCGTCACGAAGCCGCTGCGCCTGCAGGCCGAGCGCTTCCGCTGCGGCGAGGTCACCCTGTTCGGCGTGAGCCGGCAGGTCTGCGGCGGCGACTTCCGTGCCGAGGTGCCGCGCAGTGCCTTTGGCATGACCCGCTTCCTGCCCGAGGTAGGCGACACCGTGACGCTGCAAGTGGCGGTCGAGGCATCGCCCGCGGGCAGCACCCCGCGCTAACCCTATTCGTCACCTCCGGCGCAAATTTCTCTTGTAGAATCAGCGCTTTGCCCAATTCCCGGCACGCTCGCCTGCGTGTGCCTGATGGGGGCGCGCGAGACCGAGACCATGTTCGATATCCATTCCGGCGACATCGTGGCCGCCGCACTGGCAGCTGCCGGTGCTTGCCTGGCCTGCAGCATTCCAGGCGACTTCCTGCGCCGCTTCCCGCTGTGGGCAGTGCAAACCTACGGCCGCGGCGCGCTGCTGATGCCGTTCCTGGCGATGATGGTCGGCACCTGGCTGTTCCGCCTCGGGGTGGCCGGCCAGATCGACACCACCGCCGGGCAGGCGCTGATCGTTGCCGCCGGCTTCCTGGGCACGCTGCTGCTGTCGGCGCTGCTGCGCTTCTACCTCAAGGAATACCGCAAGCGCTGAGCCACTGCGCCAGTATGCCGTGCCCGCAGGCGGTGTCCGGCAAATGGCGTATGATGCGGCCTTTTGCGTCTCCCGCACCCCAGCCGGGGCGCCTGCCGCTCACTTCACCTCATGGCGCTCAAATCCACCATCTTCAAAGCTGACCTGTCGGTCTCCGACATGGACCGGCCCTACTACGGCAGCCACAGCCTGACCATCGCCCAGCACCCGTCCGAGAATGACGCGCGCATGATGGTGCGCCTGCTGGCCTTTGCCTGCGAAGCCACCGAAACGCTGGCCTTCACGCGCGGCCTGGACGAACCCGACGAACCCGACCTGTGGGACAAGCGCCTGACCGGCGACATCGCCCACTGGGTCGAACTGGGCCAGCCCGACGAAGCGCGCCTGAAGCGCGCCGCCGCGCGGGCCGAGCGCGTGACCGTCTATACCTACAATGCGGCCAGCGCGCGCGAATGGTGGAAGGGCATGGCGGGCAAGGCCGGCAAGCTGCGCAACGTCACCGTCTACAATGTCCCGGCGGAAGCGGTCGAAGCCCTGGCCGCGCTGGCGCAGCGCGCCATGCGCCTGTCGGTGACGATCCAGGACGGCGACATCTGGGTGGCCGACGACGACCGCAATGTGCAACTGACGCTGGATGTGCTCCAGCGCGCCCAAGCCTGAACGCAGCCGCGCTGCGTTCTCCTCTCACCACGTCTGTTCCCATCGGAAGGAAATACGCCATGCAAACCACGCCCTCTGGCCTGCAATACGAAGACACCACCGTCGGCGCCGGCGCCGAAGCCACCGCCGGCAAGCACGTCACCGTGCACTACACCGGCTGGCTGTACGAGAACGGCCAGGCTGGCCGCAAGTTTGATTCGAGCAAGGACCGCAACGACCCGTTCGTGTTCCCGCTGGGTGCCGGCCATGTGATCCGCGGCTGGGACGAAGGCGTGCAGGGCATGAAGGTGGGCGGCGTGCGCCGCCTGGTGATCCCGGCCGACCTCGGCTACGGTGCCCGCGGCGCCGGCGGCGTGATCCCGCCGAACGCTACCCTGCTGTTTGAAGTGGAACTGCTGGCGGTCTAACCCGGCAGCAAGGTTGTCGCGCCTGCACAGGCAGGGGCGACAACCGCGGCAACTACCCGTCTTGCTGGCGCTCCCGCGCCTCAGAACCCGATCGCGGCGTTGCCGACATCGACGCGGACCTTGTCCCGGTCCAGCAGCCGCGCCGCATGGCGGGCATAGTCCTGCGCCCAGGCAGGATCGCCGGAGAAGCGCGCCTCTCCGGAAAACTTGGCGACATTCAGGATCTTGTCGATCACCAGCACCTTGCCGACCGGGCTCGACGCCTGGCAGTCCAGCTCGGTATATTCCCGGTCGAACCAGCGCCACGCGGCGTCCTCGGTGACCGCGGCCAGCTCGTCCGTGCCGATCGTGAAGTCATATTCCTTGCCACTGCCGAACACCACCGTAAGCGTGCGTGCCATCGCGGGTTCCCCCTGTGAATTGAGGCCACCATTGTAAGGACATGGCAGCCGCGCCGGCCAGCAATTCACGTGCGCCTGATCGCGGACAAAGGTGCGGCAGCACGCGTCCGCGGCGAGTGACAGAGGCGGCACGCCGCGCCAAACGTTGTCAGGCGCCCACACCCGTGCCGGTTGCTCAGGCAATTCTGAGAAAAACTGGCACTTATGTCATTTCCCCCACCTTCCCGTGGCGCCGCTTTGATTTATGCTTCCACCATGGCCATCACGCGACAGGACCTCGAATCCGACCGTCTGCGCACCTCGCTGTGCAGTACTCCGGTCGCGTCCTCGCTGCTGCCGGAAGCCGTGCTCGAGCAGTCCCTTTCCGACACGCTGGCGCGCCGCCCGGAAGATCCCGCGCTTGGCGGCGATGTCTGGCTGTTCGGCTATGGTTCGCTGATCTGGAACCCGATGGTGGTGCACACCGAGCGCCAGCGTGCCACCGTACACGGCTACCACCGTGGCTTCTACCTCTATTCCCGCATCAACCGGGGCACCTGGGACAACCCGGGCCTGGTGCTGGGCCTGGACCGGGGCGGCTGCTGCCACGGCATGGTGTTCCGCATCCCCAGCCATGTGGTCGAGCAGGAATTCCGCGTGCTGTGGCGCCGCGAGATGCTGACCGGGGCCTACCATCCGCGCTGGCTGCGCATCCGCACCGGGGATGCCGGCGCGCCTGAGCAGCGCGCCCTCGCCTTCGTCATGAACCGAACGCACGAGGCCTACGCCGGCCGGCTGCCGGATCCCAGCGTGGTCGAGCGCCTGCGCCACGCTGCCGGACTGTACGGCCCCGCGCGCGAATACCTGCAGCAGACCTTGCTGGGCCTGGCCACCAACGGCGTCGACGATCCCTACCTGGGCCGGCTCTGGCGCCAGCTGCAGGCCGACGATGCCGCCGACGCCGAGCGCGCTGCGCACGCCGCCCGCGATGACGCAGCGCCCCTGCCGGCCAGCCCCCACGAAACCGTCTGAGCCAAGGAGCTGCCGCCATGACGCGCCCCGCCGCACGCACCCGCAGACAGGCACTCAACGAGCTGCTGGGCCTGATGGGATTGCTGATGGGGGGCGGCCTGCTGGCGGCCCAGGGCGGGCAGACCCTGGCGGCACGGCCCGCCGGCGGCGCGGCCAGCCAGCCCGCCGCCCGAGCGCCGCGCAGCGCGGCCATGCAGCCGCCGCCACGCCGCGACGCCATCGGCACGCTCGACCGCAACCTGATCACCGCCGCCAGCGCCGGCGACCAGGACCTGGTGGCGCGCCTGCTGGCCGCCGGCGCCTCGGCGCGCGCGGCCGACGAGCGCGGGCGCAGCGCCCTGCTGGCGGCGGTGCAGAACCGGCACACCGAAGTCGCGCGCACGCTGCTGCTGGCCGGCGCCGATGTGAACCTGAAGGACACCGAGGCCAACAGCCCCTTCCTGCTGGCAGCCGCCACCGGCCAGGCCGACATGGTGCGCCTGGCGCTGGCGCACGGCGCCGACCTGGCCAGCACCGACCGCTATGACGGCACCGCGCTGATCGCCGCCAGCCAGCATGGCCATGTCGAGGTGGTGAAGCTGCTGCTGAAGGCCGGCGTTGCCGTGGACCATGTCAACGACCTCGGCTGGACCGCGCTGCTGGAAGCGGTGATCCTGGGCGATGGCAGCACCCGCTACGAGGAAACGGTGCAGCTGCTGCTGGATGCCGGCGCTGACGCCAACCTTGCCGACCGTGAAGGCGTGAGCCCCACGCGCCATGCGCGCGAGCGGGGCTACAAGACGATGGTGAAGATGCTGATGCGGGTGCGGGGGCATTGAGGGCCGGCACCGCGTAAATAAAAAAGGCTGGCCGGTCGACCAGCCTTTTTCATTGGCTACCCGGCTGCCTCAGGCCGCGGGCCTCTCCTCCGCGCCGGTGTTGCGCGCATTCTCGCTTTCCTGCAGATGGCGCCACATCACCTTGCCGGTGCCCGACTTCGGCAGCGCCTCGACGAACTCCACCACGCGCGGGTACTTGTAGGCGGCCATGTTCTCCTTGGCCCATTCGATGATCTGCTCCGGCGTGGTCTTGCCCCTGGCATGGGCGCGCAGCACCACCACCGCCTTGACGGTCTCGCCGCGGTACGGGTCGCGCGTGCCGATGATGCAGGCCTCCTGCACGTCCGGATGCTTGTACAGCAGGTTCTCCACCTCGGCCGGCCACACCTTGAAGCCCGACGCATTGATCATGCGCTTGAGGCGGTCGGTGATGAAGAAGTAGCCCTCTTCGTCCATGCGGCCCAGGTCGCCGGTGCGGAAGAAGGCCTTGCCCTCGAACTCGATAAAGGCGTCGCGGGTGGCGTCCTCCTTGCCCCAGTAGCCCTTGAACACCTGCGGGCCGCTGACGATGATCTCGCCGATCTCGTTGGGCGGCAGTTCCTTGAGCGTGACCGGGTCGACCACGCGCGCGTCGGTGTTGAAGGTCGGCACGCCCAGGCACTGCAGCTTGGGCCGGTCCGACGGGTTGCTGTGCGTCGGCGCCATGGTCTCGGACAGGCCGTAGCCTTCCAGGTAGTTCAGCCCGAACTGCTCGCGCAGGCGCTCGGCCACGGCCTGCGGCATGGCCGCGCCGCCGCCGCCGATATAGCGCAGGCTGGCCAGGTCGAACTGGGCCAGGTTGGGGCTGGCCAGGAAGTCGATCACCATGGTCGGGATATTGGTCCAGTGCGTGACCTGGTAGCGCGAGATCAGGCGGCCGGCCACCTCGCGGTCCCAGCGCGGCAGCATCACCACGGTGGCACCGCTGTAGATCGGGCCGTTCATGCCGTACTGCATGCCGGTGACGTGGAACAGCGGCAGCACCGACAGGATCACCGATTCGGCGCCCGAGCCCGACCAGGTCGAGCCGCCGACGATGTTGTGCATCACCGAGCGGTGCGTATGGATGCAGCCCTTGGGGAAGCCGGTGGTGCCCGAGGTGTAGGGCATCACCGCCATGTCGTCCGGGCCGGCGGTGTGCGGGCCGGGCTGCAGGCCGGCGCCCAATGCCTCGGGCCACGCGGTGGCGCCCGCGGGCAGCGGATGCGGCGTGGTCAGCCAGGCCGGCGGCGCGTCTTCCGGATGTTCGTGCGCGGGCGGCAGCGCGTCGGCATACTGGGTCACCAGCATATGCTGCAGGCGCTCGGCCGGCGCCAGCTCCGCCTGCGCCTGCTCGACCCCGGCGGCCAGGTCGGCGGTGAAGATCGCCACGCGCGCCTGCGCGTCGGTCACGTAATGCTTGAATTCCTCGGCGCGGTTCATCGGGTTGACCGGCACCACCACCGCGTCGGCGCGCAGGATGGCGTAGTAGCTGACGATGAACTGCGGGCAGTTCTGCATGTACAGCAGCACCCGGTCGCCCTTCTTCACGCCCGCCTTCTGCTGCAGCCAGCCGGCCAGCGCGGTGGCCTGCGCCTCCAGCTCACGGAAGGTGATGGCATTGCCGAAGTAGCGGATCGCGGCCTTGTCGGCATAGCGGAGCGCCGAGACTTCCAGGTTGGCCCAGAGCGAGGTCTCCGGCAGCACGATGGCGGTCGGCAGGCGCTTCGGCCAGAACTGGAAATGCGGGCGAGCTGGGGTCTGCATGCAAGGTCTCCTGTGCGGTCTCGCGGACCGGGTCTTTTGGTATGATCAAGGACTATAACCGAACGATCGTTCTATTTTCAACCGCAGACTTTCCCGAACCCTGCGGGCACGGTATTGGCACAGGGCGTTGCATTCGGCGCCTTCGCCCTCACAATAGGGGTATAGATTGCCTTGCCCCTTCGGGCGGCCCGCCCGGGCTGGCCGCTCCCGCCTCTCCCCGATCCAGGATTTCCCATGAGCGACGTGACCCTGCAGAATTTCGAAACCGAAGTGATCGAGGCCTCGCGCCAGGCGCCCGTGCTGGTCGACTTCTGGGCGCCGTGGTGCGGCCCCTGCCGCACGCTGGGTCCGATGCTGGAACGGCTGGAATCCGAGGCCGGCGGCCAGTGGAAGCTGGTCAAGGTCAATGTCGACGAGAACCAGGACCTGGCCGCGCACTTCGGCGTGCGCAGCATCCCACATGTGGTGGCGATTGCCGACGGCCAGGCGGTGGACCAGTTCATCGGCGTGCTGCCCGAGTCCGGCCTGCGTGAATTCCTCGGGCGACTGATGCCCAAGCCCGCGCAGACGGCCCTGCATGACGCGCTGCAACTGGCCGCCGAGGGCGACCGGGCCGGCGCCGAGGCGAAGTTCGACGAAGCCATTGCGCTCGACCCCGAGACCGACGCCGCCCGGCTGGCCTATATCGGTTTCCTGCTGGACGGCAATGCCATCGCCGAGGCCAGGTCGCAGTTCGAGGCCCTGTCGCCGCAGGCCGCGCAGCAGGACGCCCATGCCGCGCTGCGTACCCGCATGGACGCGATGGAGGGCCTGTCCGGCCTGCCGGACGAGCCCACCCTGAGCGCGCGCATCGCCGCCGACCCGCGCGACCTGGCGGCGCGGCGGGACCTGGCCAGGCTGCTGATCGCGCGCCAGCAGTACGAGCCGGCACTGGAGCAGTTGCTGGAAATCGTGCGCGCCGACCGCACCTTCGAGGACGATATCGGCCGCAAGACCATGCTGTCGGTGTTCGAGATGCTGGCCGACCGGCCCGAAGTGGTGTCGCACTGGCGCCGCCAGCTGAGCACCGCGCTGAACTGAACGGCCGGGCCGCGGCCCCGGCGCGGTAAACTGGCGGACTCAGTTCCGCCATTTTTCCTGCCATCCGCCATGCCAGCGCCCCGCCTGATCGACTTCAAGACCGAGCCCGCCCCCAGCCACGACCGCCCGCGCCCGGACCGGCTGGTGTCAGGCAACCCCGACCGCACCACCTGGACGCACTACAGCGCGCAGCACGGCGATTTCGACTGCGGCATCTGGGCATGCGAGCCCGGGGCCTGGCGCATCGCCTTTCCGGCCGGCAAGGAAGAGTTCTTCCATATCATCAGCGGCCGCATCCGCATCAGCGACGATGCCGGCCAGGCCAGCGACTTCGGCCCCGGCGACGCCTGCGTGATCCCGGCCGGCTTTACCGGGCTGTTCGAGGTGCTGGCACCGGTGCGCAAGTATTTCGTGGTGATCGACCGCGACGCCGCCCACCCGGCCTGACTGCGCTCAGGCCGCCGTGACCGGGCCTTCGACCAGCGTGAAGCCGTGCTCGCGCATATGCTCCACCATCATCGCGTCCATCGACTTGACGTGATGGTCGAACCAGCCCGAGAGCTCGGCCACCAGGCGGCGGCCAAGCTGGAACTCGGCATCGGTGTGCACCTTGTCGCGCACCGCGACGGCCACGGCCAGCACCTGCTGGTGCTCGCCCGCGTGGCAATGGCGCGGGCCGAAGCCCATCGCCTCCATCCACTGCTCTTCCTGGGCGAAATGATGGCGGGTATGGTCGATCCATGCGTCCATCGCGGCCAGGAAGCCGGCGTCGTCGGCGCCGGCCACCGCGGCCAGCAGCTGCACGAACTCGGCATGGGTGGCGTCGGTGACCGGTTCGCCCAGATGGAGGTGGTCCGGCAGGCCGGCGGAGGAAAGCTGGTCTTTGGCGTCCATGGGATCGACGGCAATCGTGGGAGAAAACGGCAAGGATACCGAATCGGCGCGGCCCGGGCCTGATCTGGCGCAAGCCAGGGGTATGCTGTGGGCGATGCGCCCTGTCCGCTACACCTATCCCTCATGCCAAGACTGATCTTCTTCTGCGGCCATGCCGGCACCGGCAAGACCACCCTCGCCCACCGCCTGATCGGCCCGCTGATGCAGGCCACCGGCGAGCCCTTCTGCCTGCTCGACAAGGACACCCTGTACGGCCGCTACAGCGCCGCGGCCATGGCCGCGATCACCGGCGACCCCAATGACCGCGACAGCCCGGCCTACCTGGACAACCTGCGCGACCCGGAATACCAGGGCCTGCTCGACACCGCGCGAGAGAACCTGGCCCTGGGCATCAGCGTGATCGTGATCGGCCCGCTGTCGCGCGAGGTCAAGGCCCACCTGCTGCATGACCCCGGCTGGCTGCACGTGCCCGCCGGCACCACGGTGCGCACGGTCTGGGTCCATCTGCCTGAAGACGAGGCCCATGCGCGCATCATCCGGCGCGGCAATCCCAACGACGCCTACAAGCTGAGCCACTGGGAGGCCTACCGCACCCGGCGCTTCATGCCGGCGCCCGCGGACTATCCGGAACTGATCTTCTTCGACAACCAGGCACCGGGCGACGCCGAGGTAGACGGGCTGCTGCGCGCGCTGAGCGCCTGAGCGGCCCGGGCGGCTTCAGCCGCGCGCGATCTCGCCGATCACCGCCGACGCCGCGACAAAGCCGAATACCGCCGTCACCGCCACCGACGAGCCAAAGCCCGCGCACGCCAGCCCCTGCGGGCCGCGCATGGCTGGCTGGCCCGGCTGCCCGTCCAGCGGCGGCGCCTCGTCGATCTCGCAGGCCTGCTGCTCGGGTTCGGGGTATTGCAGCGGCTCGTCCGAATAGACGGCGGCGATGCCGAACTTCTTCTTCGGGTCGCGCGTGAAGCCCCATTGCTTGCGCAGGCCGGCGCGCACCTTGGACAGCAGCGGGTCCTGGATCGTGCGCGCCAGGTCGTCGATGCGCACGCGCGTGGGGTCGAGCTGGCCGCCCGCGCCGCCGCAGGTGATTACCGGCACGCCCTGGCGCCGGGCCCAGCCAAGCATCCCGGTCTTGACGCGCACTGCGTCGATGGCGTCGATGACGTAGTCATAGCCGGCGCCGAGCAGCCCGGGCACGTTGTCCGGCGTGACGAAATCATCGACCTGCGTCACCTGGCAACGCGGGTTGATGGCCACGATGCGCTCGGCCATCGCCTCGACCTTGGCGCGCCCGTAGGCATCGCCCAGCGCATGGATCTGGCGGTTGGTGTTGGACAGCGCGATATGGTCCAGGTCGATCAGCGTGATGCGCCCGACCGCGTTGCGCGCCAGCGCCTCGGCCGCCCAGCTGCCGACGCCGCCAATGCCGACCACGCACACGCTGGCCGCCTCCAGGCGGGCCAGGCCGGCGGCGCCGTAGAGCCTTGCCACGCCGCCGAAGCGGCGGTGGTAGTCATCCTCGGCCGGGCTTTCGTGGGTCAGCGGCTCGGGCAGGCCGGCCAGGTCGTGTGCGGCATCGTTCATGCTGGAGGAATCGGGTCAATGGAGAGCGGCTGGGGGTCGGCGCCTGGCTGCGCCGGGGCAAGAATCCGGCATTTTCCGGCGGCGATGTCAGCCAATCCCCGACAAAGACGAGAAGCGCGCAACTATACAATAGACGTGCAGTGGTCCGTTCGCCGCCCCGCGCTGGCGTGGGCGGCCCCGGCCCTGCCCCCCGCCAGACAGGAGAGCCCGCCTCATGCCCGTGCGCCGCAAGGTTGTTCTGTGGAGTGTGCTGACACCGGTTGCGCTGATCGCGCTGCTGGTGGTCGTGATCCTGACCTTCGACTGGAACCGCCTCAAGCCCTGGCTCAACGACCGCGTCACCGAGGCCATCGGCCGCCCCTTTGCCATCAACGGCGACCTGACCGTGACCTGGCGCCGCGGCGAAGGCGAGAAAGGCTGGCATACGCTGGTGCCATGGCCGCGCCTGTCGGCGCGCGACATCACCATCGGCAATACCGACTGGGCCAAACAGCCTCATCTGGCGACCGTGCGCGAACTGATCTTCGTGCTGCGTCCGATACCGCTGCTGGCGCACCAGATCGCGGTGCCGACCATCGTCGTCGACAGCCCGGCGGTGTGGCTGGAGCGCCTGCCGGACGCCCGCAACAACTGGACCCTCGAGTTCGGCCCCAAGAAGGGCCCGTCCGAATGGGAGCTGGATATCGGCGAGGTGGTGCTGGCGCGCGGCAACCTGGCGCTGGCCGACCAGTTCAAGAAGATCGAGCTGCAGGCGGAGCTCGACACCATCGGCGGCAGCCCGCTCTATGACAAGGCCCGCGACGGCGCGCTGGTGGCGCCCGAGGCCTCTGCGGTGCCGCCAGGGCCCCCGGCCAGTGCACCCGGCGCGGCCAGGGCAGCCTCCGCGCCAGCGGCTTCGGCGCCGGGCGCTTCCGCCCCGCCGGCCACGGCCAAGGGTCCCGACGACCGCTACGGCGTGCGCTGGAAAGCCACCGGCCGCTACAACGAGGCCACCATCAACGCCAGCGGCAAGGCCGGCACGGTGCTGAGCCTGCGCAACACCGACGTGCCGTTCCCGCTCCTGGCCGATGTGCGCGTGGGCACCACCCGCGCCGTGATCGAAGGCACCGTGACCAACCCGGCCCACCTGGCCGCGCTGGACGTGCACCTGACCCTGACCGGCGACAGCATGGCCAAGCTCTATGCGCTGACCGGGGTGGTGCTGCCGTCCACGCCCCCCTACCAGACCCGCGGCCGGCTGATGGCGACGCTGCGCAAGCAAGGCTCGATCTACGAATACCAGAAGTTCACCGGCCGTGTCGGTGGCAGCGACCTGTCTGGCACGCTGACCTTCACCAAGCGCGAGCCGCGTCCGCTGCTGGCCGGCACCCTGGTGTCCAACCAGCTGCGCTTCGTCGACCTGGCCCCGCTGATCGGCGCCGATGCCAAGCCCGGCCGCCCCGCCAAGGACAGCCCGGTGGCTCAGCCGACCGACAAGGCCCTGCCGGTGGCGCCATTCCGCACCGAGCGCTGGGACGAGATCGACGCCGACGTGCGCTTTACCGGCAAGCGCATCATCCGCGATGCCGACCTGCCGATCACCGACCTGGTCACGCACCTGAAGCTGCAGGACGGCGTGCTGCTGCTGGACCCGCTGAATTTCGGCGTGGCTGGCGGCAACCTGGTGTCGACCATGCGCCTGGACGGCAAGCGCGAGCCGATGGGGGCCACGGTCGACATGACCGCGCGGCACATGAAGCTCAAGCAGCTGTTCCCCACCTTTGACCTGATGCGCACCAGCATCGGCGAACTCAACGGCAGCGCCAAGCTCTCGGCCACAGGCAATTCAGTGGCGGCGCTGATGGCCTCTTCCAACGGCGAAGCCAAGCTGCTGGTCGAGAACGGCACGGTCAGCAAGTTCCTGCTTGAAGCGATGGGGCTGAACGTGGGCAGCGTGGTGATCCGCAAGCTGTTCGGCGACAGGCCGGTGCGGATCAACTGCGGCGTCAGCGACTTTGCCTTCACCGACGGCATCGCGCGCGCGCGCACCTTCGTGCTCGATACGGAAGATGCGGTAATCGAGACCACCGGCGGCATCGACCTGCGCAATGAAAGGCTGGCGCTGACCATCCACCCGGACTCCAAGGGCCTGCGCGTGTTCTCGCTGCGCTCGCCGCTGTACGTGGGCGGCACCATGAAGAAGCCGTCCGTCAGCCCCGATATCGGGGTGCTGGCGCTGCGCGCCGGCGGCGCGCTGTCGCTGGCGCTGCTGGCACCGGTGGCGACGGCGGTGCTGCCGCTGGTGGACCTGTCGCCGGGCGGCGAAGACAACCTGTGCGCAACGCTGCTGGCCGACCTGCGCAAGCGCCCGGTCGCGCCGCCGCCGGGCAAGACCTACAAGGATCCCAGCACCGGCAAGACTGCCGGCATGACCGCCGGCAAGCCGATCCCGAAGGAAACGCCGGGCACCGCCGCGCAGGCTGACGCCCAGACCCGCGAGCCGGCACGCCCCAGCGAGCGCGAGGTGCGCAAGCCGGCGCCAGCGCCGGCGCGCCCGGACAGCGACGCCCTGCACAAGGGCGGTTGAGGTGCGCGCAACCAGTGCACTGGCGCGTCGCCTGGCGGCCACATGTCCGCCATTGTCTGAAGCAAAATCGCAACACTTTGCCACGCTGCGACATCCTGCCGCACGCAGCCGTTGTGCCGCGCCCACGCCGGGCGCATAATTAAACGGCCATTTACAAGAAGTTTAAGCATGGCAAGCATCGGGTGCGGTGCGGGTTCGCCCGCTGCATCCTTCTGAAGGCGCGGCTGCGGCCGCCCTTTGTTTCCTCTTTGTTTCCCGCCTCGGCACGGCCGCCGGCCGCCATGAGCGCGGCCACCGCGAGCCCCCGTTCCCATGTCGCTGCCGCACGCCGCCGTCCCGCCGATCACCTGGCTGATCGCGCTGACGGTGTGCAACCACGTGGCCTTCAACGCCAGCCGCGTGGTGGTGTCGCTGTTCGCGATCTCCCTCAAAGCCTCCACCGTCACGCTCGGCGTGCTGATGTCGCTGTATGCGCTGCTGCCGATGCTGCTGGCAATCCGCGCCGGCAAGCGCATCGACGAGATCGGGCCGCGCAAGCCGATGACCGCGGGCTCGCTGATGGTGGTGGCGGGCACGCTGCTGCCGGCGCTCTGGCACGACCTCGGCGCGCTGTACCTGTCATGCGCGCTGATCGGCGTGGGCTTCATGCTGGTGCAGGTGGCGATGCAGCTGCTGATCGGCCAGGTCTCCACCAATGAGACCCGGCTGCGCAACTACACCTGGCATGCGCTGGGGCTGTCGGTGTCCGGCACGCTCGGGCCGGTGACGATGGGCTACGTGATCGAGCATGCGGGCTTCCGCCCCGCCTTCATGGTGCTGGTGGCGGTGGCACTGGTCGGCCAGGCCGGCCTGCAATGGCTGCGTCCGCGCCTGCCGGCGCACGGCGGCAATGCCGGGCGCATCGCCATCGAGGACGGCAGCCGCCGCTCCACGCTGGACCTGCTGCAGCAACCCGAGCTGCGCGCGGTCTTCATCGCCAGCGCGGTGCTGTCCGCCGCATGGGACCTGCACGCCTTCCTGATCCCGATCCAGGGCTCGCGCATCGGCCTGTCGCCGTCGTCGATCGGCTGGGTGCTGGGCGCTTTCGCCATTGCCACCTTTGCCATCCGCGTGGCGATGCCGGCGCTGTCGCGCCGGCTCTCGGAATGGAAGATCATCCGCAGCGCGCTGCTGGTGGGTGCGCTGGCCTACCTGGCCTACCCCTTCGTCACGCAGTTCTGGCTGATGTGCGGGCTGGCCTTCGTGCTCGGCCTTGCGCTGGGCAGCGCCCAGCCCAATGTCATGAACATCCTGCACACGGCGTCGCCGCACGGGCGCGCCGGCGAGGCACTGGGGCTGCGCTCGGCGGTGCTCAATACCAGCCAGGTGGTGTGGCCGCTCACGTTTGGCGTGGTCGGCACGGCGCTGGGCATGCTGCCGATCTTCCTGTCGATGGCGGGCGCGATGGGCGCGGCCGGTTACTACTCGCGGCGCCAGGGGCGCAAGGTGCTGCCACCGCCGGTTTAGCCCCGCGGCAGGTGGCGCTGCCGATACGCTTGTCGCCACGCAAATGCGATCCCCGATGCATTCGCTATACTCGAATCAGCCGGACCTGCGGCCCCGCCCCCGGGCGCACCGCGCATCCCGACCGATATCCTGATGATTGCGACATGACTCAACTTGCCGACCTTCGCCGTACCTATGTGCTGGGCTCTCTGTCCGAAACCGACGTGGCGCCCGACCCGTTGAGCCAGTTCAAACGCTGGTTCGACGAGGCGGTCACGGCCAAGCTGCCCGAACCCAATGCCATGACCCTGGCCACGGTCGACGCCGACGGCCAGCCATCCGCGCGCATCGTGCTGCTCAAGGGCATCGACGACCGCGGCTTCACCTTCTTCACCAATTATGAAAGCCGCAAGGGCCTGGACCTGGCGGCAAACCCGCGCGCGGCGCTGCTGTTCCACTGGGTGCAGCTGGAGCGCCAGGTACGCGTCGAAGGGCACGTCGAAAAAGTCTCGGACGACGAGAGCGACGCCTATTTCGCCACGCGCCCGCTGGGCTCGCGCGTGGGCGCCTGGGCCTCTGCGCAAAGCCGCGAGGTGCCCGGCCGCGACGTGCTGGAGCAGCGCGAGCAGGAATACCGCAGCAAGTTCGGCGAAAACCCGCCGCGCCCGCCGCACTGGGGCGGCTACCGCCTGGTGCCGACCGCGCTCGAGTTCTGGCAGGGCCGCCCGTCGCGGCTGCACGACCGCATCGCCTTCCGCCTGCAACCCGGCGGCGACTGGCAGATCGTGCGGCTGTCGCCCTGAAACGGTTGGCACGCGCCTGAACATGCGCCAACTGCGCCGAACGGGTCGGTAGTGGGGTCTTCCGGACGGTGCGCTGCACAAGCTGCGGAATTGGACTAAAGTGAGACCGGCGTCGCTTGGTTACTCTTTTCTTGCAGCGCTCGAGACGGATTGGGCAAGGTTCCAGCTCAGTACCAACCTTGTCTGATGCGTCGGCCGCAGCGTGTGCCGCAACCATCGGGAGGTAAAGCGCATGTTCTTCAAGCAAGCCCTGGAAAAGCAACTCGACAACTGGATCGCCGACCTGCGAGAGAATGCCAATCTGCCGGTCAGCTTGCGGCTGTGGAATGGCACCGAATACTCGCTCGGGCACTTCGACAAGCCGGCTGTCACGCTGACCGTACGCGAAGCCGCGGCCCTGCCGCTGCTGCTGACGCCGAGCCTGGACAACCTGGGCGAAGCGTATGTGCAGGAGAAAATCGACTTCGAGGGCAGGCTGACGGACATCATCAAGGTCGCCTACGGCTTCTCGGCCGCGGCCACGCACCGCGCCGGCGGCGCGCTGTTCAAGGTGGCGCAGCACTTCACGCATACCAAGCAGGAAGACAAGAACTCGATCCAGTACCACTACGACGTCTCCAACGACTTCTACCAGCTCTGGCTCGACCCCAACATGGTCTACTCCTGCGCCTACTTCGAGCACGGCGACGAAGACCTGGCCACGGCGCAAATCAAGAAGATCGACCACATCCTGACCAAGATCCGGCTGCAGCCGGACCAGACGCTGCTCGACATCGGCTGCGGCTGGGGCGCACTGGTGCTGCGCGCCGCGCAGAAGTTCGGTGCGCGCTGCGTGGGCATCACGCTGTCGCAGAACCAGTTCGACCTGGCCACCGAGCGCGTCAGGGCCGCGGGCCTGTCCGACCGCATCGAGATCCGGCTGCAGGACTACCGCGACACCGCCGGCACCTTCGACCGCATCACCAGCGTCGGCATGTTCGAGCATGTGGGCAAGGACAACCTGCCCGGCTACTTCAGCCGCATCCGCGAACTGCTGGCCGACGACGGCTATGTGATGAACCACGGCATCACCTCGCCCGACCCCGACAACGGCGCGACGCCGATGGACGGCGCCGAGTTCATGGACCGCTATGTGTTCCCGCAGGGCGAGCTGCCGCATATCGGGCTGGTGCTGCGCACGCTGCAGCAAGGCGGGCTGGAAGCCTTCGACGTCGAACTGCTGCGCCGCCACTACGCGCAGACGCTGCACTACTGGGCCGACAACTTCGAGGCCCGCGGCGACACCATCCGCAGCCTGGTCGGCGAGAAGAAATACCGCATCTGGCGGGTCTACCTGGCCGGCTGCGCACATGCCTTCGAGACCGAGAAGATGTCGATCTACCAGGTGCTCTGCCACAAGGCCGGGCTGCCGGCCGATACGCTGCCGTGGTCCCGCCGCTATATCTACGACCAACCAATTGGCCGCAACGACTGAAGGCAACGCTGACGTTTGACTGAAGACCTCTTTGGCGGGCTGCCCCTGCCCGCCCCAACTGCCCCTCCGGAACGGCCCGCTTCCCACCCGGGCGCGGCCGTCCCGCCCGCCCCCTCCGGCAAACCTGCGCGTGGCAAGAGCGTGCAACCCGCACAGGCGGACGAAACCCTGCGCGCGCTCGCTGCGCAGCTGCCATCGAACCTGTACTTCGGCACGTCCTCCTGGGCCTACCCCGGCTGGAACGGGCTGGTCTATGACGGCGAGTACGGCGACAGCCTGCTGTCGCGCAAGGGCCTTTCCGCGTATTCGCGCCATCCGCTGCTGCGCGCCGCCGGCATCGACCGCGGCTTCTACGGGCCGATCCCGCTGGCGGACTACCTGTCCTATGCCGCGCAGGTCCCCGACGGCTTCCGCTTCCTGGTCAAGGCGCCCGCCAGCGTCTGCGATGCCTGGCTGCGCGGCTCCGACGGCGCCGGCCGGCTGGCCAACGCCGCCTTCCTCGATGCCGAGATCGCGGTGCGCGACTTCATCGTGCCCGCCACCAGCGGGCTGGGCAGCAAATGCGGGCCGCTGCTGTTCCAGCTGTCGCCGATGGGTCCGCTGGCCGACAGCGCCGTGTTCCTGGAACGGCTCGATGCCTTCCTGGGCGCGCTGCCGGCACTCGATCCGTCGATCACCCCGCATGCGTGCTACACGGTAGAGCTGCGCGACCCGGCATTGCTGACGCCACGCTATATCCGGCTGCTGCGCCGCCACGGGGTGCGCTTCTGCCTGTCGGCACGCGACCGCCTGCCGCCGGTGCCGCGCCAGGCCGCGGCGCAGGCGCTGATGGACGAGGAAGCGCCAGGCCCGCTGGTGCTGCGCTGGATGCTGCATGGGGGCCGGCCCTACGCCTACGCGGAAAAGCTCTACGCACCCTTCGACCGCATCGTCGACGACGACCCCGACACCCGCCATGCCATCGCCGATGTAGTGGCGCGCACGCTGCGCGCGGGGCAGCCTGCCATCGTCATTGTCAGCAACAACGCTGAGGGCTGCGCGCCGCTGAGTTGCGTGCGCCTGGCCGAGGCGATCATTGCGAGGCTGGCGCGGTGAATGGCTGGCGACCGGTGCACAGTGGCCGATAGGACGCTCCCGCGGGCAACGGCCATCACTGCCTGAAGACTTGTGCATAATGTGCACAGCTGGAGGCCATGCGCTTGTCGCCACCCACGCGATCGGCTTGAATCGGGGCACCTTCCGACCGAGGAAGGATGGAGACGACGATGCCCCTTCCCACTACGGCGCGCACACCGGGCCGCGCCGCCCTGCCGCAGCTGCTTGATCCTGCCTCGATAGCCGTGATCGGCGCCTCGCGCGATACCAGCCGCATCGGCGGCGTGGCGTTGGACCACCTGCAGCGCCTTGGATACCAGGGCCAGGTGTATCCGGTCAATCCTCGCTATGGCGAGATCGCCGGCCTGGCGTGCTATCCCGATATCGAATCCGTGCCGCAGGTGCCTGACGTGGCGGTGCTGGCGCTCGGCGCGGACGAGGTGCTGCCGCAGCTGCAGCGCTGCCATGCCCGCGGAATCCGTGCCGCCATCGTCTACGCCTCGGGCTTTGCCGAGGCCGGCGCAGCGGGTGCCGGGCGCCAGGCCGCACTTGCGGCCTTCGCCCGCGACAGCGGCATGGCGATCGCCGGACCCAACTGCATGGGGCTGGCCAACCTGACCACGCGCGCCATCACCGCATTTGCCACCACCTTCCGCGCGTTCCCGCCGCAGGACGGCCCGGGTGCCGTGAGCCTGCTGACCCAGAGCGGCAACGTCTGCGCCATCGTCTACGCCACCGGAAGGCAGATGGACGTGGGCTTCCACCAGTTCATCAATACCGGCAACGAAGCCTGCCTGGACTATGCGGATTACCTCGACTACCTCGCGGACGATGCGCAAACCGCGGCTGTGGTCGGTTACGTTGAGGGCCTGCGCAACGGCAGTGGCTTCATCGAAGCCGCGGCGCGCCTGCGCGCGGCAGACAAGCCGCTGATCCTGCTGAAGGCCGGCGAGAGCGAGGCGGGATCGGCGGCTACGCAATCCCATACCGCTGTGCTGGCCGGCAACCAGGCCATCTACCGCGCCGCCTTCGCCCAGGTCGGCGCGATGCAGGCGAGTGATCCGACCCACCTGACCGACCTGGCATACCTGGCCGGCTTCCGCCAGCGCAGCGCGGGGCGCCGGGTGGTGGTGGCTTCCGTGTCGGGCGCGATGGGTGCGCTGTCGGCTGACCTGCTCAGCGCGGCCGGACTCGACGTGCCGCGCCTGCCCGAGGCGGTCCAGCAGCGCCTGCTGGCGGGCGTGCCGGAGCTCGGCGCAGTGGCGAACCCCGTCGACCTGACCGGCCAGCTGTTCAACCGCAGCGGCCTGGCCTACGCCGTGCTCGACAAGCTTGCCGCCACTGACGGCATCGACGTCATCTTCCTCTACGCCACCGCCTACCTGCTCGATCGCGTGGCCGACGAGCTGATCGAGGTGGCGGGCAAGACCGATCGCCTGATCGTGGTCGCCACCACGGGCGAGCCGGCCAGCCGCGCACGGCTGGCCGAAGCCGGTGTGGCGCTGTTCCCGGATTGCGCACGCGCGGCGCGGGCCCTGGGCACATACGTGGGCTGGCTCGGCACGGCGGCGCCGACCGCGCACTGGATGGCGCTGCGCGCGCGGGCCGGCGCCGACGCGGCCGCCCGTGCGCCTTCCGCCGCCATGGACGAGCACCAGGCCAAGCAGTGGCTGGCGGGCTTCGGCGTGCCGGTCGGCGCGGAGGCGGCCGCGGCCACGCCCGACGACGCCGCGCGCGCCGCCGAAGCCATCGGCTTCCCGGTCGCAGTGAAAGTGCTGAGCCCGGACATCGTGCACAAGACCGAGGTCGGCGGCGTCCGGCTGGGACTGGCCAACGCGCAACAGGTGCGCGAGGCAGCGGCCGAGGTCGCTGCCGCCGCCGCGCAAGCCCTGCCGCAGGCACGACAGCGCGGCGTGCTGGTGCAGCAAATGGCGAGCGGCGTGTGCGAGCTGATCGTCGGCGTAACGCGCGATCCGGTCTTCGGCCCGGCCATGACGGTAGGCATGGGCGGGATCTTCACCGAGATCTTCCACGACGTCGCGCACCGGCTGCTGCCGGTGGACCGCGCCATGGCGCGCGACATGCTGGCCAGCCTGCGCGGCTACCGGCTGATGACCGGCTTCCGCGGCAAGCCCGCGGCCGACATCGATGCGGCGGCCGACGCGATCGCCGCGCTCTCCGACGCCACCATGTCGCTGGGCGACAGCCTCGCCGAAATGGAAGTGAATCCCCTGCTGGTGCGCGCTGCCGGACGCGGCGCCGTCGCCCTCGATGCCCTGGTCCTCCGCCTGACGGCCAATCCATGATCCGCCAACTGGCACGCAAGGTGCAGCTGCAGCGCCTCGGCACCGAAGCCGAAGTCTCCGGCCTGCTGCAGCCGGGCTTTCCGGAAGCATACGGTGGCGCCCCATGCGATGCCTTCTATCGCATGATCCTGTTCGAAGAGCGCGCCTGGGGCGGCTCGGGCGGAATCGCCTCGGGGCTGTTCTCGCACACCATCGGCGCGCCGCCGATCGCCGCGGTGGGCAGCGAAGCGCTGAAGGCGCGCGTGCTGCCGCAGATCCTTGCCGGCGAGAAGATCTCCGCGCTCGCCATCACCGAGCCCGACGCCGGCTCCGACGTGGCGCAGCTTTCCGCCAGCGCGCGGCGCGAGGGCGGCCACTACGTGGTCAACGGCACCAAGCTCTACAGCACCTCAGGCATGCGCGCCGACTACTTCACCGTGGCAGTGCGCACCGGCGGCCCGGGTTCCGGCGGCGTGTCGCTGCTGCTGATCGAGGGCGATACGCCGGGCCTGGCGCGCACGCCGCTGAAGAAGATGGGCTGGTGGGCATCCGACACCGCGCAGCTGTTCTTCGACGGGTGCCGCGTTCCGGTGGAGAACCTGATCGGCGAGGAAGGCAAGGGCTTTGCCGCCATCACGAAGAATTTCAACCACGAGCGGCTGGCGCTGGCCGCAGCCGCTTGCGGCTATGCGCAGGTCTGCTTCCATGACGCGCTGGCGTGGGCGCGCGGACGGCGCACCTTCGGCAAGCGGCTGGCCGACCACCAGGTGGTGCGCCACCAGCTGGTGGACATGGCCACGCGCATCGAATCCACGCGCGCCCTGCTGGACGACCTGGCCGCGCGCCTGGACGACGGCGCCGCGCCGGTGGCGCAGATCGCGATGGCCAAGAACATGGCCACGCGCACTTTCCAGTTCTGCGCGGACCGCGCGGTGCAGTTGCTGGGCGGGATGGGCTATATGCGCGGCAGCCGGGTGGAGCGCCTGTATCGCGAGGTCAAGGTGATGATGATCGGCGGCGGCGCCGAGGAAATCATGAAGGACCTGGCAGCGAAGCAACTGAGCCTGTAGCAGGCTGCGGACGGCGTCGCCAGGTGCCGTCCGCAGCCGCCTTCCTCTTACTCCAGCCGCACTCCGCTTTTCTTCACCACTTCACCCCATCGCACCGCTTCGGCCTTGATGAACGCCTGGAACTGCTCCGGCTTGCCGCCGACCGGATCAATCCCATAGTCGATCAGCCTTGACCGTACGTCAGGCTGCTGCAGCACCGCTTCCATTTCCCGGGCCAGCCTTGCCTGCACCGCCGGCGGCGTCATCGCCGGTGCGATCAGGCCGATCCAGCTGCCTGCCGTGACGCCCGGATAACCGGCTTCGGCCATGGTCGGCACCTCCGGCGCGGCCGGCCAGCGCGTCGGGCTGGAGATCGCCAGCGCGCGCACCTTGCCCGCCTTCACCTGCGGCATCATGGTCTGCACCGAATCGAAGATGATGGCGACCTGCCCCGAGAACAAATCAGGCAGCGCCGGCGCAATGCCCTTGTAAGGCACGTGCGTCATCTTCATGCCGACCGACTGCGCGAACAGCTCGCCCGCCAGGTGCGCGCCGGAGCCATTGCCGCTGGAGGCAAAGGTCATCTTCGCGGGATTGGCCTTGCCCCAGCCCACCAGCTCTTTCACCGTGGTCGGCGGCAGCTGCGCGCTGGAGACCAGCAGCAGCGGAATCCGCCCGATCATGCTGACGCCGGTGAGGTCCTTGAGCGGGTCATAGCTCATCTTCGGATACAGGCTCGGGTTGATGGCGTGCCCGGCCACCACCACCAGCAGCGAGTAGCCGTCCGGCGCGGACCTGGCGACGTTCTCCGAGCCGATCATGCCGTTGGCGCCGGGGCGGTTCTCCACCACCACCGGCTGGCCGATGCGTTCCGCCAGCTTCTGCATCACCAGCCGCGTCACGGCGTCCGACACACCACCGGGCGTGTACGGCACGACCACGCGGATCGGGCGGTTGGGATAGGCGTCGCCCTGCGCCATGGCGGGCATGGGGCCGGCGAGGCTGCCTGCCGCCAGTCCTGCGAACAGGCCCAGGCATAGCTGGCGCCGGATGCGCGTGTCGGGCTTGGGTCGGGTCATGTCTCCTCCTGGTTGCGCGCGCCAGTGCCGGCGCGCAAGGTCTCTGGCCGGGTCTATGCCCAGCTGCGGGGTACGGATAGCGGAAAGTCCAGCAGCATCTGCGCGTAGCTCTTGCCCAGCGGGTCCGAGCGCAGGCTCGCCACGCCGCCACCGCCCAACGCGCCGTGCATCAGGAAGTTCAGCGCGTGCAGGCCAGGCACGTCGAAGCGCTCGACCTCGCCCTGCACCAGGTGGGCAAAGTACGCGCGCACGGCTTGCGGGGTGAGCTGCTCGCGCAGCAGTGCCAGGTACTCAGGCTTGCGGGCGATCACGCCGATGTTCTCGTCATCGCCCTTGTCGCCGCTGCGCGCATAGGCGAGCGTGACCAGTGGCCGCTCGACGCGCGGCTCGCGGGGAAGCGCAGGCGATGCCGGCGCCTCGAGCGCGAGCGGCGGCATCGCCTGCGGCGCGCTCACTGCCGCGTTGGGCAGCAGGATCTCGCCAGCCTCGAACTCCACGCGCATCGGCACCTCCGGCTTGGGCACCAGGAAGGAGAACACCTTCACCACGGGCTGGATGTCGACCCGACCCGCGAAGGAAGAGCGCGTGCCCGCCGCCATGGACGTCCCCGCAGAAGAGCATTCGCGCTGCAGGAAGCTCAGCCCCCTGGCGAGCGGATGGCGCGCGCCGATGCGCAGCACCACTTCCCGCGTCGGCAATGCGCGCGCATGCGGGCCATATTGCGATTCGCAGCCGAGCAGCTCGACCACGGTCTCGGTGTAGTCCGGCATCTGGCGTTCTGCCAGCATGGCACGGGTGCGCGCCAGCAGCGCCTCCGCAGTGCGGCGCGCCTTGGCGGGGGCATCGATGCCGCGGATCGCCATCATCAGGCTGATCTGGTAGCCGTCCTGCCAGGTGGCATTGCCCTTGTAGTGCGTGCCAGGTGCCCGGCCACGCGCGCCATGCACGCGTACGCGCCCGGCCTCGACCAGTTCGGTGCGCACCATGCGGAAGTCGCAGGTCACGTCCGGCATCAGGTAGTTGGCGGGATCGCCGACCTCGTACAGCACCTGTTCCGCGACCGCGGCCGGGTCGACCAGTCCCCCAGTGCCCTCTGGCTTGCTCAGCACGAAGCTGCCGTCGTGCGCGCAGTCGATCACGGGATACCCCATGCGCTCCCACCCGGGCACGCGCTGCCAGTCGGTAAACAGCCCGCCCGTGGCCTGGGCGCCGCACTCGATCACGTGGCCCGCCAGCGTGCCGGCGGCGAGGCGGTCCCAGTCGGTCCAGTTCCAGCCGAACTCGTGGGCCAGCGCGCCCACCACGACGGCGCTATCGACGCAGCGCCCGGCAATGACGATATCCGCGCCCAGCGCCAGCGCGCGGGCAATGCCTTGCGCGCCGGTGTAGGCGTTGGCCGACCAGGGCTCGGTGGTTGGCACCGGATTGCCGGCAAGGTCAGTCAGACCCTCGGCGCACCACTGCGCGAAGCGCGGCTGCACGTCGTCGCCGCTGACCACCGCGATGCGCGGCGACAGTCCCTGCTGCGCCGCCACCTTGAGCAGTGCGTCGCGGCAGCCGTGCGGATTGAGGCCGCCGGCATTGGCAACGACACGGATGCCCCGCCGCAGGATTTCACCGAGGTTCGGCCCCATCGCCGCGTGCACGAAGTCGGTGGCGTATCCCTGCGCCGGATCCTTGGCGCGGGCGCGTGCCAGGATCGACATGGTGGTCTCGGCCAGGTAGTCATAGACCAGGTATTGCAGGCCGGGCACTGCCAGCAGTTGCGGCGTGGCGATGGCGGAATCGCCCCAGAAGCCGGAAGCGCCACCGATGCGCACAGTCTTGCCGGCGCGCGCTTCGCCTTGCACGGATTCGCTCATGCTTCCTCCTTTGCGGCCACATCGGCCTCCACCCGTGCCAGCAACGACCCGGCACTGGCCTGCCCGCCGGCGCGCGCCGGCAGTTCCGCCACCACGCCGGCAAACGGCGCCACGATGGCGTGCTCCATCTTCATGGCCTCCAGCACCACCAGCGCCTGGCCCGCTTGCACGTGGTCGCCCTCGGCCACATTGACCGCGACGATGCGGGCCGTCAGCGGCGCCTGCAGCACGCCGTCGGCGTCGCCGGCATCGCGGCGGCGGCGCGGATCGTGCAGCGGGAAGTGCCAGGCGCGGCCGGACTGGAACAGGTGCAGGGCGTGCTTTTCGGCGGCGAACACCAGCGGATAGGCCACGCCGTCGCATTCGACCAGGGCCGTGCCGCTGGCGGCATCGGCGCGCAGCACGCGCAGCCTGCATTCCACCGGCGGGTGGTCTTCACCGCGCTGGCACAGGCTCACGCGCCAGCCGTCGGCGCACACGCGCAGGAACGCTTCCCAGTCCTTGCCGGCCGCATTCAGCACCACGCTGGAGGCCGCACGCGCAAGCGTGGCCGGCTTGCCGTTGCCGCCCAGCAGCCCCGACGCGGCCAGCGCGGCGCTTGCCGTCACATGCACCGGAGGCACCGGGGCCTGCAGCGCCGCCTGCATATGGGTGTCGACAAAGCCCGTATGCACGTCATTGCCGGCGAATGCCGGGTGCGCCAGGCACGCGGCCAGGAACCCCTGGTTGGTCGGCACGCCCAGCAGCGTGCAGTCCTGCACCGCGCGCAGCAGCTTGCGGCGCGCCTCTTCGCGGTCGGCGCCATGCGCGACCAGCTTGGCAACCATCGAGTCATAGTGGGTGGGGATGGCACCGCCCTCTTCCAGCGCATGGTCCACACGCACGTCGCGGCCGGCGGCAGGCGGGCGCCAGCGCAGCAGCGGCCCACCCTGCGGCAGGAAGCCGGCCGGCACGTCCTCGGCGGTGAGTCGCACTTCGATGGCATGGCCGTTGAGCCGGACCTGGTCCTGCGTGACCGGCAGCGGCTCGCCTGCCGCCACGCGCAGTTGCCATTCGACCAGGTCGAAGCCGGTGATGGCCTCGGTCACGGCGTGTTCGACCTGCAGCCGGGTGTTCATCTCCATGAAGTAGAAGCTGCCCTCGGCATCGAGCAGGAACTCCATGGTGCCGGCGCCGACGTAGCCGATGGCCTTGGCCGCGCGCACGGCGGCCTCGCCCATGCGCGCGCGCAGCACCGGGCCGACCGCGGGCGACGGTGCTTCCTCGATGACCTTCTGGTGGCGGCGCTGCACGGAGCAGTCGCGCTCGCCGAGATGGATGACATTGCCGTGAGTATCGGCAAAGACCTGGATCTCGACGTGGCGCGGCGCGATCACGGCGCGCTCGAGGATCAGCTCGTCGCAGCCGAAGGCAGCCGCCGCCTCGGAGCGTGCGCTCGACAGCGCCGCGGGCAGCGCCGCCGCGTCGCGCACCAGCCGCATGCCGCGCCCGCCGCCGCCCGCCGCGGCCTTGACCATCAGGGGGAAGCCGATGGACCCGGCCTCGGCCAGCAGCGTGGCGTCATCCTGCGCGGCCCCCTGGTAGCCGGGCACGCACGGCATGTCGGCAGCCAGCATCAGCCGCTTGGCTTCGGCCTTGTTGCCCATGGCGCGGATCGCCGCGGCGGGCGGGCCGACGAAGACCAGGCCGGCGGCGCTGACCGCCTCGGCAAAGGCGGCGTTCTCGGCCAGGAAGCCATAGCCGGGGTGGACCGCATCGGCACCGCTGGCGCGGGCAGCTTCGATGATGGCGGCAAGGTTCAGGTACGACTCGCGCGGCGCGGCCGCGCCGATGCACACGGCACGGTCGGCGCAGGCAAGGTGCGGGCTGTGGCGGTCGGCTTCGGAATATACGGCCACGGTGGCCAGCCCGAGGCGGCGGGCGGTGCGCATGATGCGCACCGCGATCTCGCCGCGATTGGCGACGAGCAGCGTATGGAAGGATCGGCGGGTAGCAGACATGGGAAATCCTGTGAATCTCTTGGAAGATGCGGCCGGCGCGGTCAGCCGGTCGACTGCGCGGCGCGCACCGTGTCGGCATCGAAGCGAACGGTCCAGGCGGCATCGCGCTTGTCGCGGAATGCCGCCACGCCTTCGGCGCCCTCGCGCCGCATGCATTGCGCAAACTGGCGCGAGGCCTGATCCAGCAGCGGGCCCAGCGGCTCGTGGCCGCAGCGGCCGACCAGTGCCTTGAACACGCGATTGGCGTTGGGGGCGCAACGGCCGATGCGCGTCAGCCACTCGGCAATCAGGGCGTCCAGCTCCGCGCTGTCGGCCGCGAGCTGGTCGACCAGGCCGATGGCTGCCGCTGCCTCGCCACTGACGCGCTCGCCGGTCAGGCCCAGGCGGCGCGTGGCGGCAGCGCCCAGCCTTTGCACCACAAAGGGGGCGATCTGCGCGGCGACGATGCCCAGCGTGGTCTCCGACAACGCAAAGCGCGCATCGCGCGTAGCCAGCACGATGTCGGCCGCGCAGGCCAGGCCCATGCCGCCGCCCATGGCCGCGCCCTCAACCGCGGCGATCACCGGCACCGGCAGCACGCTCAGCCGCTCCATGAAGTAGCCGAACTGGCGGTTGCGCGTGGCGACCGGGTCTTCCTGGCTGGTGTCGGCATCGAGCCGGGACTGGAAGCTGCCCACGTTGCCGCCTGCGCTGAAGCTGCCGCCGGCGCCGCGCAGCACCAGCGCGCGGACTTCCGGGTCGGCTTCGGCCTGCGCCACGACGGCGGCCAGCGCGGCCACCACTTCGGGCGCCAGCGCATTGCGGGTGGCAGGAATGTTGAGGGTGGCGAACAGTACGCCGCCGGCGCGGCGCACGATCACGGCATCGTTGCATGAGCTGTCAGGCATGGCGATCCTGGCTGGTAGTTGGTTCAGGATCGCGTCAGCCGCGCGACATCAGGCCCATCTGCTTGGCAATGACCTGGAGCATGACCTCGTCCGCCCCGCCGCCGATCGAGCCCAGCCGGAAATCGCGATAGGCGCGCGACGCGTGGTTGTCCCAGGTGTAGCCCATGCCGCCCTGGAACTGCATGCACCAGTCGGCCACCTCGCGCGACAGCCGCCCGGCCTTGAGCTTGGCCATCGACGCCAGTTCAATCACATCGCCCCCATCGATATAGGTCTGCGTGGCCATGTAGACCAGCGCGCGCAGCGCCTCCATCTCGGTCTTGAGCTCGGCCAGCTTGAACTGGATGAACTGGTTGTCGAGCAGCGGCTTGCCGAAGGCGACGCGCTGGCGCAGGTAGTCGGCGGTCTCCTCGATCAGCGCGTTGCAGGCCAGCCGGCGCGCCGCGCCGTTCAGCCGCTCTTCCTGGAACTGCTTCATCTGGTAGATAAAGCCCATGCCCTCGTCGCCGATGCGGTTGCGCACCGGCACGCGCACTTCGTCAAAGAAGATCTGCGCAGTGTCGGACGACCACATGCCGAACTTCCTGATCTTCTGCACTTCCACGCCGCGCACGCGCTTGCCGTCTTCCCTGAGAGGCACCACGATCAGCGACTTGTTCTTGTGGACCGGACCGTCGGAAGTATTGCACAGCAGGCAGATCCAGTCGGCCTGGGTGCCGTTGGTGATCCACATCTTGGAGCCGGAGATGACATAGTCGTCGCCATCACGCACCGCACGGGTCTTGAGCGAGGCCACGTCGGAACCGGCGCCGGCTTCGGACACGCCGATGGAGCACACCATGTCGCCGGCGATGGCAGGGGCCAGGTAGTTGCGCTTGAGCTCGTCCGAGCCGAACGCGGTCAGCGCCGGCGTCGCCATGTCGGTCTGCACCCCCACGCCCATGCCCACGCCCTGTGCGCGGGCATAGCCCAGCGCCTCGGCGGCGGCAACGGCGTAGGAGAAGTCGAGTCCCATGCCGCCGTATTCGATCGGCTTGGTGATGCCGAGGAAGCCGAGGTCGCCCATCTTCTTGAACAGCGCATGCGCCGGGAAAATCTCGGCGGCTTCCCACTCGTCGACGAAGGGATCGATCTCCGCCGAGACGAAGCGGCGGATGCTGTCCATGATGTTGCGGTGGTCTTCCGTGTAAAGCATGGTGGTCTCCTGGTGTCTTGTTCGTTTGGGACGTGTCTGGATGGCGCCGGCGCTCAGAAGCGCCCGACGCCAAACTGGATCGCATGCGGCTTGCGCAGGCTGGCCTCGCGCGCGGTGGCCAGCACGAAGGCCAGCACGGCGCGCGTGTCGCGCGGGTCGATCACGCCGTCGTCCAGCAGCAGCCCGCTGGTGATGAAGGCGCTGGCCTGGCGCTCGAAGTTGGCAACGATATCGGCGGTCTGGCTGGCCAGCTGCGCCTCATCGACCGGCACGCCCTTGCGCGCGGCCTGCTGGCGCGCCACGATCTCAAGCGTCATGGCGGCCTGCTCGCCGCCCATCACGGCGGTGCGCGCGTTCGGCCACGAGAAGCAGAAGCGCGGCCGGAAGCCCCGCCCGCACATGCCGAAGTTGCCCGCCCCGAACGAGGCCCCGCAGTACAGCGTGACCTGCGGCACCGTCGAGTTCGACAGCGCCTGGATCATCTTGGCGCCATGCTTGATCATGCCGGCCTCTTCCGAGGCGCGGCCGACGATAAAGCCGGTGGTGTTCTGCAGGAACACGATCGGCGTGTCCGACTGGTTGCATAGCTGGATGAACTGCGCGGCCTTGGTGGCGCCGGCCGGGTCGATGGGACCGTTGTTGGTGATGAAGCCGACCGTATTGCCTTCGATGCGGGCGTGGCCGCACACCGTGCCGGGGCCATAGTCGGGCTTGAACGGCAGCCAGGCGGAGTCGTCGACGATGCGCGCGATCACCTCGCGCATGTCCACCGGGCGCTTCATGTCGAGCGTCATCACGCCATCCAGCTCCGACGGGTCGAGCCGCGGCGGGCGCGCGGGCTGCGCGGGCCCTGCCGCGACGGTCGGCCAGTCCAGGCTGGCGACAATATCGCGCGCGGTGGCAAGCGCGTGCTCGTCGTCCTCGGCCAGGTATTCGGCCAGGCCGCTGAGCGTGGCGTGCAGGTCGGCGCCGCCCAGTTCCTCGTCCGTGGCGATCTCGCCGGTGGCGGCCTTCAGCAGCGGCGGCCCCGCCAGGAAGGCGCGCGCGCGATTGCGCACCATCACCACGTAGTCGGACAGCCCCGGCATGTAGGCGCCGCCCGCCGTGGACGAGCCATGCACGACCGTGATCACCGGCAGCCCGGCCGCGGACAGGCGAGCCAGGTTGTAGAACAGCGCGCCGCCGCGCACGAACTTGTCAACGCGGTACTTGCGCAGGTTGGCGCCGGCCGATTCCACCAGGTGGATGAATGGCAGCCGGTTTTCCAGCGCGATTTCCTGGCAGCGCATCAGCTTCATGTTGCCGGCCTCGGTCATGGCACCGGCGTCGATGCCGGAATCCGTGGCCAGCACCATGCAGCGCACGCCGCAGACGAAACCGATGCCGGCCACCAGCGAACCGCCGGGGATGGAGGTCTCGGGGTCGGGGTCGTCCATGCCGAAGCCGGCCAGCGTGGCAATCGGCAGGAACGGCGCGCCTGCGTCCAGCAGGCGGCCGATGCGCTCGCGCGGCAGCAGTGCCCCGCGTTTGGCAAAGGTGGGCCGGGCGCGCTCCGAGGCGGCCACGGCACGCTGTTCGAGGCCATGGAGGCGGTCGATCAGGGCCTGCATGCCGGCGCGCTGGCTGGCGAAGGCGTCGGAAGATGAGTCGATGCGTGAGTCGATGGGAATCATGGCGCTTGCGTGAGGTTCCGTGATGCATGGATTGCAAACCACCACGCCGCCCGGGACAACCGCAATCGCTCAGTCTGTGCATAATGTGCACAAGCCAGAAACCCAGGACGCGGGGCGCGGCATCCGCCACCCCCAAAGCGTCCCCCGACGCACCTTTCCATGCCAACCAAGACCCCCTCGCCCGGCGGCGTGCAGAGCCTGTCCCGTGCCTTCGCCCTGCTCCGGCTGCTTGCCGAGCATCACGAGGCGGGACTGACCCTGCCGGAACTCGCCGCGATAGCGGAGATTGACCGTACCACCGCGCACCGGATGGCGCGCTTCCTGGAATCCGCGGGGTATATCGAGCGCGAGTCGGCGGGCAAGCGTTATCACCTGGGCACTGCCGCCATGGCGCTGGGCCTGCGTGCGATGAACCGGCCGCCGCCCAACAGCGTGCTGGTGAGCAAGATGAAGGCGCTGGCCCGGCTCACGGGCGATGCGGTGTTCCTGACCGTGCGCATCGGCGACCACGGGCACTGCCTGCATACCGAGGAAGGCAGCCACCGCATCAAGACCTTCCACTTGCTGACCGGCACCTCCCGCCTGCTGGGCCAGGGCACCGGCAGCATGGCCTTGCTGGCGACGATGGACAACGAGGCGGTGCGCGCGCATTACGAGCGGCACCGCGCCGAGTACGCGGCCGGTGGCCTGAGCCTGCTCAGGCTGTTGCGCGGCGTAGAGCGCGCCCGCAAGCTGGGCTATGCGCTTGCCGGCGCGGAGGGGGTGGCAGGCGTGGGCTATGCACTGCCCCTGGAAATGGGCGCCGAGGCCGCCATCAGCATCATGTCGACCGCCTCGCGGATGCCGGCGGCGCGGCGGCATGAGATGGGGGCGATTGTCGGCGCGATGTTTGCGCAGGGAAACTAGGGTCGGCTTTTGGCGCCGACCCGGGCGCCCGGTCCCTACTTCCTCAACTTCCCTCCAAACTGCTTTCGAAACTTGGCCAGTTTCGGCGAGATCACAAAGGCACAGTACCCCTGGCTCGGATGGTCCTGATAGTAGTTCTGGTGACTTGCCTCGGCGCGCCAGTACGGCTGCTCCGGCTCGACCTGCGTCACGATCGGCGCATCAAAGACCTTGGCGGCAGCCAACTCCCGCATCACGTATTCCGCCGTGGCCCGCTGCGCCTCCGAATGCGTAAAGATCGCCGACCGGTACTGCGGCCCCACGTCGTTGCCCTGCCGGTCCGGCGTGGTCGGGTCATGGATGGCGAAGAAGATCTCCAGGATCTGGCGAAAGTTGATCACCGACGGATCGAAGGTGACACGGACCACCTCGACGTGCCCGGTATCCCCCTCGCAAACCTGCTGGTAAGTCGGGTGATCCACGTGCCCGCCGGTATAACCGGACTCCACCGCCACCACGCCATCGACCTGCTGGTAGACCGCTTCCAGGCACCAGAAGCACCCGCCCCCCAGCGTGGCCGTTTCAAGTCCATGTTCCATTTGCGCCGCCCCCTTGCGTTGTCGTCTGTGGTGTCACGGCCTCAAGCATAAGCGCAGATTGGCGCCCTTGCAGCAGATTCAGCCAGGCTGGCGCCGCGCCTCCAGCATCGCGCGCAGTTGCGGCTTGAGCACCTTGCCCAGCGCGCTGCGCGGCAGGTCGTCCAGCAGCACCACCTCGCGCGGCAGCTTGAAGCGGGCAATGCGCGTGGCCAGCAGTTCGCGCAGCGGCTCCGCCCCCAGCGCGTCGCGCGGCGCGCCCGGCGCGGGCACGATCACCGCCACCGGCACCTCGCCCCAGCGCGCATCGGCCACGCCGACCACCGCGCACTCCTGCACCCCGGGCAGGCCGACCAGCACGTTCTCGATCTCGGCGGGATAGATGTTCTCGCCACCCGAGATGATCATGTCCTTGCTGCGGCCGACGACTTCGATGCAGCCGCCGGCATCGCGGTGCGCGAGGTCGCCGGAATGGAACCAGCCGTCGGCCAGGCCGTTATCAGGCTGGTTCCAGTAGCCAGCCATCACGTTGGCGCCGCGCACCCACAGTTCACCGACTGCGCCCTGCGCCACCTCGGCACCGTCCGGGCCGGCCAGCCGGACTTGCGCTTCCGGCTGCGGCCAGCCGGCATAGCCAGGCCGGGCCACCGCATCCTGCAGCTTCAGCACCACCGACACCGGACCGGTCTCGGTCGCGCCATAGACCTGCCCCAGCGGCACGCCGCGCGCATGGAAGGCCTCGATATACGACAGCGGGATGGTCGACGAACCTGCCATCACGCCGCGCAGCGCCGACAGGTCGGCCCCGGGCCAGCCGGGATGCTCAAGCACCGCGCGCAGCGTGGCCGGCACCATCAGCGACAGGCTCGGCCGCGCCTGCGCAACCGCGCCGAGCCAGGCATCCGGCGCAAAGCGGTCGTGCAGCGTGACCTGCGCCCCGGCCAGCAGCGCCGGCAGCGTCTGGATGCACAGCCCGCCGACATGGAACATCGGCAGCACCGACAGCACGTGGTCGTCCGCGGTCATGCCGTGCGCCCACCAGCTGGCGCGCGCATTGGCCAGCAGCCCGGCCTGCGTATGCACCGCGCCCTTGGGCTTGCCGGTGGTGCCGGAGGTGTAGGCGAGCAGCAGCGGCGCATCGTCCGGCACCGGCGCATGGGCCAAGCCGAACGGCGCGGGATGGTCGATCAGCCGGTCGAGATGCGCGGCCTGGCAGCCGCCGCCAGCCTCCCGCGCCAGCCCTGCATGGCGCTCGTCGTGGAACAGCGCGGCCAGTTGCGCGTGGGCGGCGATGGTACGCAGCTCCGCCGGCGCCAGCCGGTAGTTCAGCGGCACGAACATCGCCCCGATACGCGCGCAGGCGAACAGCAGCACCAGCTGCAGCTCGTGGTTCAGGCACAGCGTGCCGACGCGGTCGCCCGCGCGGATGCCCCACGTCGCTGCCAGGTGGGCGCTGGCACGCTCGACGCGCCGCCACAGCTTGCCGTAGGTGAAGGTGCGGCCCAGGTAGTGCAACGCCGGCCGCCCCGGCGCCGCGGCGGCATGGCCATGCAGCATGGCCGGCAGCGCGCCCAGCCCGGCGGCGCCCGCGCGCATGGCGCGGCTGGCGGCGCTCATTCGTCGCGCTCGCCGGATTCGTACAGGGTCTCGCGCCCCATGCGGTCCAGGATCAGCTCGGCGGTCCAGGGCAGCATCAGCGCGCCGCAGCGCGAGTCGCGGTAGAGCCGCTCCAGCGGCAGGTCCTTGAGCATCGACTGCCCGCCGCAGGTGCGGATCGCCAGCCGGGCGATGTCGTTGGCGCCTTCCATCACGGTGTAGTGCGCGGCGTACAGGCGCAGGCGCTCGTCCTTGGTTGGATTGGGCCTGGCCTCATGGATCACGCGCCAGAAGAGCGAGCGCATGGTTTCCAGCTGGATGCGCATCTGCGCCACCGCGATCTGCTTGGTCGGGTACATGCGGCGCCTGACCGGCGGCTGGCCCGGCACCTCGCCGCGCAGGTACTGCACGGTGAAGTCGTAGGCGGCCTGGGCTACGCCCAGGTAGGTCGGCGACAGCGTGAAGAACATTGCCGGCCAGGTCTGCGCAGCACGATAGTAGACGCCGCGCGGCATCAGCTGCTCATGGTCGGGCACGAACACGTCCTTGAGCAGCAGCGTGCGCGATACCGTCCCGCGCATGCCCATCGGGTCCCACTCGCCGGTCACGGTCAGCCCTTCCGCATTGCCGGGCACGGCGATATAGAGCGTGTCGCGCATGTCGGGATGCTGGTCGCCGCGGTCCTCGGTGCACAGGATGCCGTAGTAGTCGGCCGCGCCCGACAGCGAGGCGAAGATCTTGCGCCCGTTCAGCACCCAGCCGCCCTCGACCTTGCGCGCGGTGGTGCCGAACGGCGCCTTGCCCGCGGCAGCAGCGGAGCCTTCGGAGAACGGCTGCGCATAGACCGCGCCGTCGCGCACCACGCGCGAGAAATGCAGCTCGCGCCGGGCTGCGTGCTCGGCGCGCTGCTCAGGCGTCATGTCGATGCCGTCGGACAGCACGCCGGTCCACATGGTCGAGCAGATATGCATGTTGTACGTCAGCGCCGTGGCCCCGCAGAAGCGGCCGATCTCGGCGCCAACCATGCAGTAGGTGGCAAAGTCCGCGCCCTCGCCGCCGAACGCCTGCGGCACGCACAGGGCCAGCAGGCCGGCCTCGCGCAGGTCGGCATAGTTGGCGAAGGGGAAGCTGGCCTCGCGGTCCCAGGTGGCTGCGCGCGCCGCGAAGCGCTCGCGGCCGAGGCGGTTGGCCAGCGCCAGCAGGCGCGCTTGTTGCGGGGTGAAGTCCGCCGTACCGATGGCGGGAATGAAGTCGAGCTGGCCGGATGGCATGTCGCGGTCTCCTGTTTTCCTGCTCGCGCCGGATGCAGTGGCGGCGCGGCGGCGGTTCTTGTGTTGCGTTGCCGGGAAGCGGCGTGGTTCAGTGCACGGGGAAGTGCCGGTGCAGGAAATCCAGCACTGCCTCGTTGAACAGCGCCGGCCGCTCCATGCAGGCCAGGTGGCCGACATCCGGCAGGCAGCGGTACTCGGCGCCGGGAGTGCGCTGCGCCATGCGCTCCATCACCTCGGGCGCGGCATTGGTGTCGTGCTGCCCGGCCAGCGCCAGCACCGGCACCGCGATGCGCGGCAGCGCGTCGCGCTGGTTGAAGCGCACCAGCGCACCCAGCGCCGCGCGGTAGGTGGGCGCCGGCACTGCCGCCATCACCGCCGTGGCAAAGGCCACGGCTTGTGGCTCGGCATCGGGCGCGACCATGGTGCGCACCAGCCCGGCGGCCATCTCGGCCATGGTCCTGCCGGCGTCCAGCGGCGCGGTGCGCGCGGCGATGAAGTCGCGCTGCCAGGGCCCGTCGCCCTTGCCAAAGGCGGGCGAGGTGCCGGACAGCACCATGCCGTCGATCAGCGCGGGCGCGGCCGCGCAGGCCTGCTGCGCCACCATCCCGCCCATGCTGTGGCCCAGCAGCACCACGCGCCGGCCGGCGTCGCGCTCGGCCTGCAGCAGCGGCGCCAGCGCTTGCGCCAGCCCGTCGAAGTCATAGGGATCGATCAGGGCGCTGTCGCCGTAGCCGGGCATGTCCCAGGCCACGGCGCGGTAGCCGGCCTGCGCCAGCGCCTCGCCCTGCGCGGGCCAGGCGGCCTTGCCGCCGCCGATGCCGTGCAGCATCACCACCGCCACCGGGCCATCGCCCCAGGCCAGCGTGGCGATGCCGTTGGCGTGGCGTTGCATCGTCGCGCTCGCGCTCATGCCGCCACCTCCACCAGCGTGCCCGCTTCCAACTCGTTGCGGCCATCCAGCGACACCGTGCAGTTGCGCAGCGGCAGGTCGAAATGGCCCAGCGTATGCCGTCCGGCGACCTCGTTGGCGCCGGTCGAGAACAGGAAGTTGCCGGCAAACGCGCGCAGCTCGGTGCCGTTGCAGTCGCGCTTGTCGTAGAAAGTCATCGCGTCCCAGCGTGCCAGCCGGTTCAGGCCCCAGCCCACGTGCGAGACGGCATACGCATCGCGCGTGCCCTCGCGGTCGGCCCAGGCCTGGTAGTAGCCGCGCATCATGTCGGCGTCGACGCCCTGCCCCTCGACGCCGACGATGTAGTCGTCCTCGATATGGCAGACCACGGTATCGCGCAGGTAGGTCTTGAAGGTCAGGTTGACGTCGCCCGGCGCCAGCACCAGCGTGCCGTTGACCTGGCGGCTGGCCGGGAACGCCAGGCACAGCCCGCCGGGCCAGTGCGAGACCTGGCCGGGCTTGTTGCAGAAGCCCCAGACCCCGCCGACGCGGGCGTCGGCCAGGCCGATGCGCAGCTCGGTGCCGGCCGGCGAATGCACGCGCATCTCGCGCGCGCCGCGCAGGCGCTTCATGGCGGCGCGCACGGTGCCTTCCAGCGCCGGGTCGGGCTGGCAGCGTTCCAGGATCTCGGGATGTTCGTTGCTGACCATCAGCATGCGCGGCACGATGCCGTCGGCACCGCGCAGGATCAGCGGCAGTTCCGGCGCGTGCAGCAGGCCCTCCACCGTGCAGTCCAGCACCAGGTGACAGCGTGACAAGGCCGCCACCACCGGCGCGAGACCCTGCAAGGCATCGCTGGCGCCGGTGGAGCGCACCGGCGCGGGCGCGCTAAGTGCCGGTGTCGACACCTGGATCCGCACCGGGGTGGCGCCCAGCGACTGCACGGCCAGTTCGGCCAAGGCCACGTTGACAGGGCGGGATTGCGACTCCGTTACAATTCCAACGACTTCCGCACCCTGCAGGGCACAGAGTTCCAGCGTGCGCCGGAACGCCGCCAGCCAGCGGTGTTCGATCTGCTCGATGAGCATGACTTGTCTCCGGTTGTTCTTGTCTGGCGGCAGGGCTCGCCTGTTTTTGTGCGCCAGCCAACGCACGCATCGCGGATTGGTGGTCGCCGGGCTTGTACTCGATGCCCATGGCGCGAATAATATATATGAAATTTCATGAACTCCAGCGGAGCCCCCATGGGCATGCCTGAGGCCCAGCCACAGATCACCAGCGCCGCCGCACCAGATTTCGATGCGCAGCACTTCCGCCGCACCCTGTCGCAGTTCGCAACCGGGGTGACGGTGATCACTACGCGCGCCAGCGCCGCGTCGGTCGCCGCCGGCGCGGCGCCGTTCATCGGCATCACCGCCAGTTCGTTCAATTCGGTGTCGCTGGATCCGCCGCTGGTGCTGTGGAGCATGGCCACGCGCGCCAACAGCCTGCCGATGTTCCGCGACGGCACCCACTACATCATCAACGTGCTGTCGGCCTCGCAGCTGGAGCTGTGCCAGCGCTTCGCCACCCTCAAGGGCGACCGCTTCGCCGGCGTCGACTACCGGCTCTCGGCCACCGGCCTGCCGATCCTGTCCAATGCCCTGGCCTGGTTCGAATGCCACAACCGCAGCCGCTACGACGAGGGCGACCACATCATCTTCGTGGGCGAGGTCGAGCGCTGCGGCGTGCTCGATGGCAGCGACGGCCCGCTGGTATTCCAGGGCGGCCAGTTCACCACCACCGCCCCCCTCGTCCCCTGACCGCACCGGGCCCATCATGGCGGACCTGCCCGCGCACTCCCCCCTGCCCTTTGTCGATGGCTACCTGGCCTACCTGCTGGCCCGCGCGAGCCACCTGATCTCGGGCGAATTCCACCGCGAAGTGGAGGCCAGCGGCCTGTCCGTGCAGGAATGGCGCGTGCTGGCCACGCTGGCCGACCGCCCCGACTGCACCATCGGCACGCTCGCCGAAATCACGCTGACCAAGCAGCCGACGCTGACCAAGCTGGTCGACCGCATGGCCGCCGACGGGCTGGTGACGCGCCGCGCCGGCCAGGCCGACCGCCGCCAGGCGCTGATCTCGATCACCCCGCGCGGCCTCGCGCTGGCCCAGCCGCTGCTGGCGCGCGCCGCCCAGCACGAGCGCGCAGTGCTGGACGACTTTGGCCCGCGCCAGGGTGCGCTGCTGAAAGAAACCCTGCGGCAGCTGATCGCGCTGCATACGCAGCGCTAGGCGCCCTCCGCCGCCTTCAGGATCGCCAGCGGCGAACTGTCCACCTTGATCCGCTGCAACACGATGTTCGAGCGGATATCCATCACGCCCTTGGTGCGGTACAGCCGGTTCACGATGAAGTCCGAGTAGTGCTTCAGGTTGCGCGCCTGCACCCGCAGGATGTAGTTGCTGTCGCCAGTGATGATGTACGCCGACAGCACTTCCGGCCATGACTGAACCGCGGCGATAAAGGTGTCGTGCCAGCCTTCCACGTCATGGCGCATCGACACCTGCACGATCGCCTCAAGCTCCAGCCCGAGCTGCTCGGCGTCGAACCAGGCGCGGTAGCCGCCGATCACTCCTGACTCTTCCAGCAGCCGCACCCGCCGCAGGCATGCCGAAGGCGACAGCGCCACGCGGTCGGCCAGGTCCTGGTTGCTGATGCGGCCGTTCTCCTGCAGGCAGGTCAGGATGCGCAGGTCGGTGGGATCGAGGTTCATTCGAATTTCCTTCGACTAATCATCAATTCTTCGCATTTTATGCGAAAGATGATGGCATCGGCGGTCCATTTAGCAAGCCTCTTGCCGGCAATTTTGACTATGATTTCCGTCATCGAGGCAGACAACGACGGCGCCTTGCAAAGGCGCCGCGCACCCTTATGACCGCCCCCAATCAAGACCCGCGCCGGCTCTGGGACATCAGCCCGCCGCTCTCCCCCGCCACCCCGGTCTGGCCCGGCGACACGCCGTTCCAGCAGCAGCCGGCCTGGCAGATAGACGAGCACTGCCCGGTGAATGTCGGCCGCATCACGCTATCCCCGCATACCGGCGCGCACGCCGACGCCCCGCTGCACTACGCTGCCGACGGCGCGCCGATCGGCGCCGTGCCGCTCACGCCCTACCTCGGCACCTGCCGCGTGATCCATTGCATCGGCGCCTCGCCCGTGGTCGAGCCGCGCCATATTGAACACGCGCTGGCCGGCCTGCCGCCGCGCGTGCTGCTGCGCACCTACCGGCAGGCGCCGCTGGCGCAGTGGGACCCGCATTTCTGCGCGGTCGCGGCCGAGACCATCGCGCTGCTGGCCGCGCACGGCGTGCAACTGGTGGGCATCGACACACCGTCGCTGGACCCGCAGGAATCCAAGACCATGGATGCGCACAACGCCGTGCGCCGGCACGGGCTGGCCATCCTGGAAGGCATCGTGCTGGATGAGGTCGATGCCGGCGACTACGAACTGATCGCGCTGCCGCTGCGCTTTGCCGGGCTCGATGCCAGCCCGGTGCGCGCGGTGCTGCGCAGCCTCGACTGAACCATTCCCGAACAACCCCTGGCCAATCCCACGACATGACGACATTTGACCGCGAGCACTGTATCCGGCTCGACCAGCAAGACCCGCTGCGCCCGCTGCGCGACCAGTTCGCGCTGCCCGAGGGCGTGATCTACCTCGACGGCAACTCGCTGGGCGCGCGCCCGCGCGCCGCCGCCGCGCGCGCCGCCCAGGTGGTGGCCGAGGAATGGGGCGAGGGCCTGATCCGCAGCTGGAACACCGCCGGCTGGTTCGAGCTGCCGCAGCGGCTGGGCAACAAGCTGGCCCCGCTGGTCGGCGCCGGCCAGGATGAAGTGGTGGTGACCGACACCACTTCGATCAACCTGTTCAAGGTGCTGGCCGCGGCGCTGCGCGTGCAGCAGTCGCGTGACCCGGCGCGCAAGGTGATCGTGTCGGAGGCCAGCAACTTCCCCACTGACCTGTACATCGCGCAAGGCCTGGCCGATCTGCTGCAGCAGGGCTATTCGCTGCGCCTGGTCAATTCGCCGGCCGAGATCGACGCCGCCGTGGGCGCCGACACCGCCGTGCTGATGCTCACGCACGTCAACTACAAGACCGGCGAGATGCTCGACATGGCCTCGCTGACCGAACTCGCCCACGCCCGCGGCGCGCTCACGGTGTGGGACCTGTGCCACTCCGCCGGCGCGGTGCCGGTCAACCTGAAGGCGGCCGGGGCCGACTACGCCATCGGCTGCACCTACAAGTACCTGAACGGCGGCCCGGGTTCGCCCGCCTTCGTGTGGGTCGCGCCGGCGCTGCGCGATGCCTTCTGGCAGCCGCTGTCGGGCTGGTGGGGCCATGCCGCGCCGTTCGCGATGGATCCGCAGTATCGCCCGGTGGAAGGCGTGCGCCGCTTCCTGTGCGGCACGCAGCCTGTGACCTCGCTGGCGATGGTCGAATGCGGCCTGGACATCTTCGCCCAGACCAATATGCAGGTGCTGCGCGCCAAGTCACTGCTGCTGACCGACCTGTTCATCGAACTGGTGGAGGCGCGTTGCGGCCACCACCCGCTGACGCTGGTCACGCCGCGCGAGCACGCGCGCCGCGGCAGCCAGGTCAGCCTGGAGCACCCGGACGGCTATGCGCTGGTGCAGGCCCTGATCGAGCGGGGCGTGATCGGCGACTACCGCGAGCCGCGCATCGCCCGCTTCGGCTTCACGCCGCTGTACACCAGCTTCGCCGAGGTGTGGGATGCTGTGGAAATCCTGCGCGACGTGCTGGACAGCGGCGCCTATCGCGACGCGCGCTTCCAGACGCGCGGCCAGGTGACCTGATCGGGAGCGCATCATGAGTGAATTCAAGGGATGCCCCTTCTCCGCCGCGGCCAGCGAGGCAGGCACGAAAGCACAGGGCGACGGCTGGCACGGCGCGCAGATGGATTTCGCCAAGGACATGAGCTATGGCGACTATCTCGGCCTGGACCAGATCCTGAATGCGCAGCACCCGCTGTCGCCGGACCACAACGAGATGCTGTTTATCGTGCAGCACCAGACCACCGAGCTGTGGATGAAGCTGATGCTGCACGAGCTGCGCGCCGCGCGCGAGTCGGTCAAGGCCGACAGCCTGCCGCCTGCGTTCAAGATGCTGACGCGGGTGTCGCGCATCATGGACCAGCTGGTGCAGGCGTGGAACGTGCTGGCGACGATGACGCCGCCGGAGTATTCCGCGATGCGGCCTTACCTGGGGATGTCGTCGGGCTTCCAGTCGTTCCAGTATCGCGAGATCGAGTTCATTCTCGGCAACAAGAACGCGGCCATGCTGAAACCGCATGCGCACCGGCCGGAGCACCTGGCCTTGGTGGAGACCGCGCTGAAGACGCCGTCGCTTTATGACGAGGCGATCCGGCTGATGGCACGACGTGGTTTTGCGGTCGATGCGGATTGCGTGGAGCGGGACTGGACCCAGCCGACTGCGTACAACGCCTCGGTCGAGGCGGCGTGGCTGGAGGTCTATCGCAATCCGTCGGCGCACTGGGAGCTGTACGAGCTGGGCGAGAAGTTCGTGGACCTGGAGGATTCGTTCCGCCAGTGGCGCTTCCGCCATGTGACCACGGTCGAACGCGTGATCGGCTTCAAGCGCGGCACCGGCGGCACCGAGGGCGTCAGCTACCTGCGCAAGATGCTGGATGTGGTGCTGTTCCCGGAACTGTGGAAGCTGCGCACCGACCTGTAACGCCTTGCGCGTCGGACCTGGCCGTCACCCCGCCGGGTCCGACAACCTTGCCGCGAGCGCCCGCAACGCCGGCGCCAGCGTCTGGTGGAACACCGATTCATCCACCGCCCCATAGGAAGCACTGCAACTCAGCATGTGCAGCTCCTTCTCCCCCACCGGCCGGAACGCCACCGCACAGGCATGGATGGCCGGATGCCAGTCGCGGAACGACGCCGCATAGCCGCGCTGCTGCGCCTCGGCCAGGGCGGCGCGCGTGGCCGTCTCCTGCTGCTTCCACTGTTCCGGGAACGCCTGGCTGAACTCAGCCATGACCCGCTCGCGCCGCGCCGCCGGCAGCGCGGCCAGGTATGCCCGCCCCATCGAACTGGACACCAGCGACAGCCGCGAGCCCACGCCCAGCCCCAGCATCACGCCCGCATCGTTGCGGATCGATTCCAGGTAGATCACTTCCATGCGCTCGCGCTTGCCCAGCGAGACCGAGACCCCGTACGACTGCGCGAACGCCAGCATATGCGGCCGCGCCAGCGACACCACGTCCGACGCCGACAGGTAGGCATAGCCCAGCGCCAGCACGCCGGCATCCAGCGCGTACTTGCCCAGGCTTTCGTCATAGCGCAGGTAACCGAGCTGCACCAGCGTGCCGGCCAGCCGGCTCACCGTGGCCTTGGGGAAGCCAGTGCGGCGCACGAAGTCCTGGTTGCCGAGCATTGCCTCGCCGGTGCGGAAGCAGCGCATCAGCTCCAGCCCGCGCGCCAGCGCGGTAACGAAGTTGGGATCGCTGTCGCGCACCGGCGCGGGCGGCGTGGCATCGGGAGAAAGTGACGGACTGGTCAAGGCGGCTCCTCTCAGGTCGGCGGTTGTCCGCTCATCGCACAAAGGCATGGGTGTCGGGGGTTTTGCCTGTTGCACGGCAAAGCCATTGCGATATACTAATTCAACGGAACACAGTTCCGCAATGCGGAACAACAAATAACCCTCCGCGAAGATCACCGAACCCGTCATGATTCCCGGAAGCGCCGGTGCGGCAAGCGACCATTCGCCCCGCCCCCGACGCTTCCCCCCGCGCTACCGAAGGAGACCTGCATGGCTGCCAACGCCGAATTCCACTGGGCCGACCCCCTGCTGCTGGACCAGCAACTGACCGCCGACGAACGCATGGTGCGCGACGCCGCCGCGGCGTACTGCCAGGACAAGCTGATGCCGCGCGTGCTGCAGTCGTTCCGCAACGAGAAGACCGACGTGGAGATCTTCCGCGAGATGGGCGAACTGGGCCTGCTCGGCCCCACCATCCCGGAGCAATACGGCGGCCCGGGCCTGAACTACGTCAGCTACGGCCTGATCGCCCGTGAAGTCGAGCGCGTCGATTCGGGCTACCGCTCGATGATGAGCGTGCAGTCGTCGCTGGTGATGGTGCCGATCTTTGAATTCGGCACCGAAGCGCAGAAGCAGAAGTACCTGCCCAAGCTGGCCACCGGCGAATGGATCGGCTGCTTCGGCCTGACCGAGCCGAACCACGGCTCCGACCCGGGCTCGATGGTCACCCGCGCCAAGAAGGTCGACGGCGGCTATGAGCTGACCGGCGCCAAGATGTGGATCACCAACTCGCCGATCGCCGACGTGTTCGTGGTCTGGGCCAAGCTGCAAGGCGACGACGGCAAGGAAGCGATCCGCGGCTTTATCCTCGAAAAAGGCTGGAAGGGCCTGTCGGCACCTGCCATCCACGGCAAGGTCGGCCTGCGCACCTCGATCACCGGCGAAATCGTGCTGGACCAGGTGTTCGTGCCGGAAGAGAACATCATGCCGGGCGTGAGCGGCCTGAAGGGCCCGTTCACGTGCCTGAACTCGGCCCGCTACGGCATCGCCTGGGGCGCGCTGGGCGCCGCCGAATTCTGCTGGCACACCGCGCGCCAGTACACCCTGGACCGCAAGCAGTTCGGCCGCCCGCTGGCCGCCACGCAGCTGGTGCAGAAGAAGCTGGCCGACATGCAGACCGAGATCACGCTCGGCCTGCAAGGCTGCCTGCGCCTGGGCCGCATGAAGGACGAAGGCACCGCCGCAGTGGAAATCACCTCGATCATGAAGCGCAACTCGTGCGGCAAGTCGCTCGACATCGCCCGCGTGGCGCGCGACATGCTGGGCGGCAACGGCATCTCGGATGAGTTCGGCGTGATCCGCCACGTGGTGAACCTGGAGGTGGTCAACACCTATGAAGGCACCCACGACATCCACGCGCTGATCCTGGGCCGTGCCCAGACCGGCCTCCAGGCCTTCTTCTGATCGCATCCGCGACCAACGGACAGCTCTCCGCAATAAAAAAGCCCGGCTGCAAAGCCGGGCCAAGCACACTACCAAGGAGACGACGAGGCTGCCCCCGTCGATAAAACGCCTGTCCTGCACGCCGGCCCCGCCTTCACGCGGGGCCGCGTTCATTTGTTGGGTTGGGGCGTCAGGCGCAGGTACGGCCGCACCGCCTGGTAGCCCTTGGGGAATTTCTCGCGGATCACCGCCTCGTCCTTCAGCGAGGGCACGATCACCACGTCGTCGCCGTCCTGCCAGTTGCCCGGCGTGGCCACGCTGTGGTTGTCGGTCAGCTGCAGCGAGTCGATCACGCGCAGGATCTCGTTGAAATTGCGCCCGGTGCTGGCCGGATAGGTGATGATCAGGCGCACCTTCTTCTTCGGGTCGATGATGAACAGCGAGCGCACCGTCAGGGTCTCGTTCGCGTTCGGGTGGATCATGTCGTAGAGTTGCGACACCTTGCGGTCGCCATCGGCCAGGATCGGGAAGTTGACCGTGGTCGACTGGGTCTCGTTGATATCCTGGATCCAGCCGCGGTGCGAGTCCACGTTGTCCACCGACAACGCGATCGCCCTGACGCCGCGGCGTGCGAATTCATCCTTCAGCTTCGCGGTCAGGCCCAGCTCGGTGGTGCACACGGGGGTGTAGTCGGCCGGGTGCGAGAACAGCACGCCCCAACTGTCGCCAAGCCACGCATGGAAGCCAATGCGGCCTTCGCTCGAATCCTGCTCGAAGTCCGGGGCGATATCGCCAAGACGCAAAGCCATGTTCTGTTCTCCTGATTTCGGGGTGGAACCAGAGTATCCGGATTGATATCCAACCCAAACGAATATAAAGTCACTACAAAATCACTCGAAGTCATATAGACATTTTCTGACATTCATCACGCTTGCTTTCCGGCATGCTGACGATACTAGGCAGCGAAGCGGCACGCGCACTGGCTTGCAGCCTTGAAACCACGGCCGCCCGCCACATATGCTAAGTATCAGACCGACAATTGCCGTTAGCCTCGGAGCGTAGAAAATGTCAGAATCCGCACAAACCGAACCAACCGCCCGCAAACAGGAGAAACTGATGAGCGATGTCAAGACCGTTCTGTCCGACGCCGAGGAACTGCTGAAGCAAGCCGCCTCGACCACCGGGGAAAAGGCCGCCGAACTGCGCGAGCGTGGCATGGGCCTGCTCAAGCAAGCCAAGGAAAAGGCCCAGGACCTGCAAGACGCCGTCGTGACCAAGAGCAAGGCCGCGGCACGCGCCACCGACGACTACGTGCATGACCACCCGTGGCGCGCCGTGGGCGTGGCGGCCGGCGTAGGCCTGCTGATCGGTCTGCTGCTGAACCGCAAGTAAGCGATTCCAACCCGGCGCGGCGTGCTGGTGTGCCGCGCCTGAGCGGCAACCCGGTCATCGGGTTGCCAGTGGCCGGGGCTGGCGACACAACAGCCGCCACACCCGGCCCGCCTGCTGGAAAGGCGCGTACGGCCCACGCCGTCGCGCCGCTCTTTCACGCCGGAGCCGCATGAGCGAATCCCCCCCTTCCCCCAAGCTCCTCGAATCCGTGCGCAACCTGGCCGGCTCGCTGGTGGCCATGGTCCAGACCCGCCTCGAACTCGCCAGCGTGGAGCTTGCCGAGGAACGCACGCGCCTGATGAAGGTCGCGCTGCTGGCCTGCTTCGGCCTGGTGTTCTTTGGCATCGGGCTGGTCACGCTGACCGGGCTGATCGCCATCCTGTTCTGGGACACCTACCGCTGGCAGGCACTGGGCGCACTGACGGTCCTTTACCTGGTGCTGTGCGCGATTTGCCTGGCGTACGCACGCAACCTGGTGTGCAACGCCCCGCCGATGCTGGAGGCCACGCTCGCCGAAATCGACAAAGACCGGGAGATCCTGCGCCGATGAGCCCCCTGGAACCCGACGACAGCGCTGCCGGACACGACCGCCGCGAACACCCGCGGCGGGCCCGGTTCACGCAAGAGGTGCGTCTGCCGCTGGCGGTGCGCAAGGAACTGCTGCTGACCCGCGCCGCGCTGGAACGCTACGACTGCCTGCAGGCCCTGCATGAGGTGCGGGCTGGCGCGCACCGCCTGGGCACTATCGGCCACTGGCTGCCGCGCATCGCCCGTCCGGGGTCGTGGATGAAAGTGGTCGGCATGACCAAGGACTACCCGCTGCTGAGCACCGTAATGACGCTGGCGCTGCCGCTGGTCAAGCGCACGCCGGTGCTGCGCTGGACCTGGAAGCTGTCCAAGGTCGGCCTGGCAGCCGGCGCCGCCTACTGGGTGTACAACACCTGGCGCGAAGCCAGGCACCAGGCCGTGCCGCCCGCAACCGCGCCGACGCCCGCGCCGGCCGGCACCCCGCCCGGCGCCGATACCGGCTTCCGCGACCCGCTCGTTCCCTGACCCGCCGCCGGGCCTGGCGGCTCAGCCCGCCAGCGCCAGCGCCGCCCGGTCGCCGGCGTTGGGATCCGCCGGGGCAAACGGCACCGGCTGCGCAATGTGGTAGCCCTGCACCAGGTCCACGCCCAGCTCGCGCAGCCGTTCGAGCATGGCCTCGCTCTCAACGAATTCCGCAATGGTCTGCTTGCCCATGGCGTGGCCGATGCGCTGGATCACCTCCACCATCACCAGGTTGACCGGGTCGGCCAGCATGTCGCGCACGAAGCTGCCGTCGATCTTCAGGTAGGCCGCCGGCAGGTGCTTCAGGTAGGTGAACGAAGACATGCCCGCGCCGAAGTCATCCAGCGCAAACTTGCAGCCCAGCTGCTGCAGCTGCAGGATGAACGCGCCGGCCTGCGCCAGGTTGGAGATCGCTGCGGTTTCCGTGATCTCGAAGCAAATGCCGTCCAGCGCAATGCCGAAGCGCTGCGCCTGCTCGCGCACGAAGTCGGGAAACTGGAGGTCCGCCAGCGACGAGCCTGACAGGTTGATCGCGCAGGTGGCAATCTCCGCCTGCCGTCCCGCCAGGGTGCGAAACGCGGTCTCGACCACCCAGCGGTCGATCATCGGCATCAGGTTGTAGCGCTCGCAGGCCGGCAAGAAGGCCATCGGCGGCACCAGCCGGCCACGTTCATCGACCATGCGCAGCAGCAGTTCCACATGGCGGCCCGTCTGCGGCAGCGCGCCATCGTGCGCCGGCACGATCTCCTGCGAGTACAGGCAGAAGCGGCCAGCCGCCAGCGCCGCATGCACGCGGCTGACCCACTCCATCTCGCCGTGGCGCGCCTGCACCACGCTGTCCAGCGGATGGTAGACCTGCACGCGGTTGCGCCCGCCCTCCTTGGCCACGTAGCAGGCCGCGTCGGCCGCGCTCAGCGCCTCGGCGACGTTGACGGTCTGGCGGTCCAGCGTCACCAGGCCAATGCTGACACCCAGCGTGAAGGTGCGCTGGCGATGCGCAAAGCGGAAACAGGCAATGGCGTGGCGCAAGGCCTCGGCCACGCGTTCGCCGTCGGCGTGGCCGCATTGCTCCAGCAGCACGCCGAACTCGTCGCCGCCCAACCGGGCCAGCGTGTCGCTGCGGCGCAGCTGGCTGCGCATGACCTCAGCCATCTGCCGGATCAGCTCGTCGCCGGCGGCATGGCCGCAGGTGTCGTTGACCACCTTGAACTGATCCAGGTCCAGGTACATCAGCGTATGGGTGGTGCCCTGCACCCGTGCCCGCGTGATCGCCGCGTCCAGCCGGCGCTCGAACTCGGCGCGGTTGACCAGGCCGGTCAGCGCATCGTGGCTGGCCTCGTACGCCAGCCGCGCCGCATGGGCGCGTTCCTGGCTGATATCGTGCAGCACCACCACCACGCCGATGGCCTGCGCGGCACGGTCGCGGATCAGCGCTACCGATGGCTTGACCGCCAGCGCCTGTCCGGGCAGCCCGGACACATCGCGCTGCACCAGCTGCGCCGACCGGCTGCGCCAGCGCTGCCGCAACGCCAGCGTGACAATATCGGGCAGCGGCGCCAGGCTTTCCTCGTCGCGCAGCACGCACACGCTGCTCAGCGGCAGGCCGCGGGCGTCGGCTTCGCGCCAGCCGGTCAGGGCCTCGGCCGCGGGGTTGAGCGATTCCACGCGCCCCCACACATCGGCCGTCACCACCGCGTCGCCGATGGCCTGCAGCGTGACCTGGGCGCGCTCCTTCTCGGCAAAGAGCTGGGTCTCGTAGCGCTTGTGGTCGGAAATATCCGTGAGCGACCCCGCCATGCGCGCGCGCCGGCGCCCCGCCCCGCGCACCAGCCGGCCGCGGGCGCGCACCCACAGGTAATCGCCGGCACGGTTGCGCAGGCGGAATTCGGCATCGTAGGGCTCGCCGCTGCGCAGATGGTGCGCCAGCTTGGCCTCGAAGGCAGCCAGCTCGGAAGGATGCAGCAGGCCCAGCACGGTTTCGCGCGCATGCGGCAGCTCGGTGTCCTGGTAGCCCAGCATCTGCGCGCAGCGCGGCGAGAAGTACAGCTCGCCGCGGCCGAGATGCCAGTCCCACAGGCCGTCGTTGCTGCCCTCCACCGCCAGCTGCAGCTGCTCTTCGCGCTGCGCCAGCGCCTCGCGCAGCCGGCGCTCGCGCCGCAGCGGCCCCACCGACAGCAGGATCGCCGACATCAGCAGCGCGGCCGCCATCACCGCGCTGCCGTTGGTCAGCAGCCGCGTCACGCGGCGCGAGGCCTGGCCCAGATGGCCCGAAAAGGCCCGCTCCAGCGGCGTCAGCCTGGCGTCGATCCGCGCAATGTTGCGCAGCACCGGCGCCACGCACTCATCGCCGCAGCCGGGCTGGCTGGTCAGCCGGCGCAGGGTCAGCGCCTGTTCGTGCAGCGCAAAGATCTCGATGTCGCCCGCGGCCCACACGCGAATCGCGGCATCGACCTCCTGGATATGGCGGAAATTCCGGTAGAGCCGCACCATCCGCGGAATGTCTTCGGGATGGTTGCCGCCGGCAAGCAGCCCTTCATGGATGCGCTCCAGGTCAGGCTCGTCGCGGTCGAGCTCCAGGCGCGCGCGGTGGTCGCCCAGCGGGATCGCGATCGACTCCAGGTATGCCTCGAAATCCGCCGGATCACGATCCTCGCCGTAGCGCAGCAGGTGCAGCACGGCGTTCTTCTGGCCTTTGGACCACTGGCTCTCGCCCGCGACAAAGGCGCGCGCGGCCGACAACAGGTCCAGGCTGGCGATGCAGAACAACGCCAGCGCAACGACCACCGGTACGAACGGCCAGATAATGCGCAGCACGTGCCCGCTGGCCGGCAAGGAAACGCCTGCTTGCCGCATAGGGTCTTGTTGGTGGGCCGTGTCTCGCGGCCATCCTGATGGACCGCGGTCAACACGCCGCGGCTGATCCATTGTGCTGCGCAGGCAGTCCTAAGTCTCTACCTCGAACTAGTTAAAGCACCCCCCCGTTAGCGGGGCATGCCAGACGCAAAAAGGGCCTGTGGCTTGCGCCACAGGCCCTTCGTAATACTGGTGGGTCGTGCGTGACTCGAACACGCGACCAACGGATTAAAAGTCCGCTGCTCTACCGACTGAGCTAACGACCCGAAAAAACAGAACCGCGATTATAGGGATGCGGTTCTCGATGTGTCAAGCACGCTCCTCAGGCCATGCGCTCCAGACGCCATATCTGGTAGCGGAATGCCAGCACTGCACCGGCCAGGATACCCGCCAGCGCGATAAACGAGCCAAGCGCCAGGGTCGACACGCCCGACAGCCCCTGCCCGACCGTGCAGCCCAGCGCGGTCACGCCGCCCGCACCCATCAGGATGCCGCCGACCATATGGTTGGCGACGTCCTCGGCATTGCCGAAGCCTTCCCAGCGGAATGTGCGCGTGGCCAGGGCATAGGCCGCCGCGCCGGCGATCACGCCGAACACGCTGACGATGCCGACCGTCACCACCTTGCTCTTGTCGCTGAACATCATCAGCCAGTCGAGCGTGTAGGCATAGGGGGCGACAAAGCTCAGGCTTTCCATGCGGCCGCTGTTGGTCGAGACGAACAGTTCCTCAAGCGTATTGGGGTCTTCGGCTACATAGCCGAGGTGGCCCGAGACATACCACATTGCCACGATGATCAGCCCGACGCCGATGCCGCCAAGCAGGTTGTCGAACGAGCGGAAGCCGCGGCCCGCCAGCGCCCACACCACCAGCACGCCGCCCAGCGCCAGGCCCAGGCCCAGCTGCAGCGCGCCGCGCGCGAGCCCCGTGCCCTGCGCCAGCATGGACGGCAGGTCTTGCGTGGTGGGCAGCGTCAGCGCCACCGCATCGACGGTATTCACTCGCACCACGCCGAACAGCCCGCGCAGCGTCATGTAGGCCGACAGGCCCAGGAAGACAAAGACCACCAGCGACTTCAGGTTGCCCGCGCCGATGCGCACCAGCGTCTTGCTGCCGCAGCCCGACGCCAGCACCATGCCGAAGCCGAACATCAGCCCGCCGGCCAGCGCCGACAGCCAGCCCAGCTTGCTGGCGGTGTAGATGGTCTTGGTAGGGTCGATCGCGCCGGTCCAGGCCAGCACGCCGGTGCCGATCATGGCCACGCCGATCGCCAGCACCCACATGCGCATGCGGCTCCAGTCGCCCATGTTGACGATGTCGGAGACCGCGCCCATGGTGCAGAAGTGCGTGCGCTGCAGCACGGCGCCAAACAGGAAGGTCAGGACGAACGTGCTCAGCAGCACGGTGCGCGAGAGCGCGGCGAGGTCGATTTCAGGCATGTAGGGGCGTGGACGTCGGCTTGTGATCAGGCAGCGGCCTGGTAGCGGGTCGGATCGGGCACACCGGCGGCTTCAAAGCCGGCCCGGCGGATGCGGCACGAATCGCACACGCCGCAGGCGCGGCCGTCGTCGTCGGCCTGGTAGCACGACACCGTCAGGCTGTAGTCCACCCCCAGCGCGATGCCGGCGCGGATGATCTCGCCCTTGGTCATGTCGATGATGGGCGCATGCACGCGGAAGCGGTCGCCCTCGACCCCGGCCTTGGTGGCGAGGTTGGCCAGCGTTTCATAGGCCGCGACGTATTCCGGGCGGCAGTCCGGGTAACCGGAGTAGTCGACCGCATTGGCGCCGAAGAACAGGTCGCGCCCGCCGACGGCCTCGGCCCAGCCGAGCGCCAGCGACAGCATGATGGTGTTGCGCGCCGGCACGTAGGTGACCGGGATGCCGTCGGAAGCGCCGTCGGTCGGCACCGCCAGCGCGTCGTCGGTCAGCGCCGAGCCGCCGAAGCGGCGCAGGTCCAGGTCGATGATCTCGTGGCGGGTGGCGCCCAGCGCGGCCGCCACGCGCTTGGCAGCTTCCAGCTCAGAGGAGTGGCGCTGGCCATAGCGCATCGACAGCGCATAGGTCTCGAAGCCCTGGGCGCGGGCCATGGCGAGTACGGTGGCAGAGTCTAGTCCGCCGGACAGCAGGACGATGGCGCGTTTGGTCATGATGGGAAGCGCGCCGCCTCGGCGCGCAAAAGATTCAGGCGAATCGCGTATTTTAGCGCGACCCAAGAAAAAGGCCCGCCGAAGCGGGCCTTGCAGACAGGACCGGGCGTACCGGCCGCTTCCGGTGTTATTTCAACGTCTTCAGCCGGTTGCTGGCCGCCTGCGCGCCTTCGGTGCCCGGATACTTGGCCACCACCTGCTCCAGTGTCTTGCGCGCGGCCGCCTTCTGGCCGGACTCGAGCTGGTTGTTGGCGACCGCGATCATCGCATCCGGCACCTTGGGATGCGTCGGGTTGTTATTGATCATGGTCTGCAGCACCGAGGTGGAGCCCTTGTAGTCGCGCTGCGCATACAGCGAGTTGCCGAGCCAGTACTGCGCCAGCGGCACGTACGGGCTCTGGGGGTACTTCTTGACGAACGCCGAGAACGAACTCCCGGCGCTCTTGAAGTCGCCCGCCTGGAACTGCTTGAGCGCGGCATCGTATTCGGGCTTTTCGCCCGGCTGCGACAGGCCTTCGCGGCCTTCGACAGTGACCTGCTGCGGCTCGAATTTCTTCAGGCGCGCATCCAGGTCGGCGTAGTAGTCCTTCTGCTGCTTCTGCAGCGTGTCCACCGTGTTCTGCAGCACTTCGTTCTGGCCGCGCAGCCGCGCCACTTCCTGGCGCAGGCCCTCGAGCTGGTTCTGCATGTCGAGCGTGGTACGGCTGTTCTGCTCGATGCGCTGCGTCGCGGTTGCCTGGAAACCGTTGAACTGGTCGCGCAGGCTGATGACCGCCTTGCGCGCCTCGTCATCATCGAACACTCCGGCATGCGCCTGCGACAGCGGCAGCATGCCGCCGCCGGCGACGGCGGCGAGCCACAACAGGGTGGAAACGCGTGCTTTCATGAAAGGCAGTCCAGAGATCAGTAGTTGATGTCCGCGCGGCGGTTTTCGGCCCACGAGGCTTCATCATGGCCGGTGGCCTTGGGCTTTTCCTTGCCCAGGCTGACGGCTTCCATCTGGCCGTCGGGCACGCCCATCGAAGCCAGCGAGCGGCGCACGGCTTCGGCGCGCTTCTGGCCCAGCGCCAGGTTGTACTCGCTGGTGCCGCGTTCGTCGGTGTTGCCCTGGATCAGGATCTTGCGACCCTTGTTCGAGCCCAGGTACTTGGCGTGCTCGCCCAGCATGCCCTGGTAGTCGGACTTGACCGAGTAGCTGTCGAAGTCGAAGTACACGCTGCGCTTGGCCAGCGGGCTGTTCGGATCGTTGAGCGGATCGGCGGCCGTGACCGGGGTCACTGCGCGCGGATCGGCACCGGTGCCCGCGCCGGCACCGGCTTTGGCGGTGTCGTCCAGCTTGACGCCGGAGCTGCAGGCGCCAAGGGCCAGCAGTGCGGCAACGGCAAGGGTTTTGCTCATCAGTTGGGGCATGGTGAATGACTCCTGTTATTGCATGAAAGGACCCCAGGACGGCTCGCGAACATCGCCGGACTGGAGGGACAGAACCTGCCGGGTACGCCCGTCAGTGGAAACCGCCGCCAGCACCGCGCGACCGCCCACGCGGGTGGCATAGAGGATGTACTTGCCGTTGGCGGCAAAGCTGGGCGCTTCGTCGTTGGCCGTATCGGTCAGCGACGTCACGTCGCCGTTGCTCAGGTCCTGCAGCTGCAGCTTGAAGCCGCCCGCGCGCGAGATGTACGCCAGGTACTTGCCGTCTGGCGAAACCCGCGGGCTGACGTTGTAGCTGCCCTTGAAGGTGACACGCTGCGCACCGCCACCTTCCTCGCCGGAAGCGGGCATGCGGTAGACCTGCGGCGCACCGCCGCGGTCGCTGGTGAAGTAGATGCTCTTGCCGTCCGGAGAATACTGCGGCTCGGTGTCGATGGCGCTGCTGCGCGACAGACGGCGGATGCCGGAGCCGTCGGCATTGACCTGGTAGACCTGGGTATTGCCGTCTCGCGACAGCGCCAGCGCCAGGTGCCGGCCATCAGGCGACCACGACGGCGCGCTGTTGTTGCCCTTCTGGTTCGATACCAGGGTGCGCTTGCCGCTGGCGAGGTCGTGCACGTACACCACCGGCTTCTTGGCCTCGAACGAGACATAGGCCACGCGCGCGCCGTCCGGCGACCACGACGGCGAAATGATCGGCTCGTTGCTGGTCAGGGCCACCTGCGCGTTCTGGCCATCGGAATCGGAAATCAGCAGCTGGTAGCGGCCGCCGACCTTCGACACGTAGGACAGGCGCGTGGCAAACACGCCGCGCTCGCCGAGCAGCTTTTCATAGATGTAGTCGGCGATCTTGTGCGCGGTCACGCGCAACTGGGACTGGTTGACGGTAAAGGCAAGCCCGCCCAGGCTCTGGCCCTTGACGGTGTCGTACAGGCGGAAGCGGACCTCATACTTGCCGCCGGCGGCCGGAGTCACGCTGCCGGCGACGAAGGCATCGGCGCCGCGCGACTTCCAGCTGCCCAGGTCGACATTGGCGGATTCCGCCACCGTGGCGCCGCCCGGATCGACATTGCGCAAGCGCCCGCTGCGCGCCAGGTCGGCGCGGATGATCGCGGTCAGGTTCTGCGGGGACTGGGCCTCGCCCTGGAAGTTGGCGGTCGCAACCGGGATCTGGCTGGACCCGACCCCGGAGATCTCAACGTTGAGTTGCGCGTGCGCGGCGCCGGCTGCCATCGTCATCGCCGCGGCCAGCCAGGCCATCAGCGCGCGGCGGCCGGCCAGCGGATGCCGGCCGATGGCGCGTTGGGATTCGGGTTGGGTTGCGTTGTGCCGCCTCGCGGACAGCCAGTTGGGGGCCCAAAGCTTTCGCATGCTGCTCCTCAGTCGATTTCAAGTTTCGTCGGGCACGGCAGGCAATCGGCAACACGGGCAAATGGGCATTGCAGCGCGTGGCGCATGCCCCGTCTGCGTGCGTATCGCACACTGCCGGCCGCGTCAGGCAACCTGTCATGCTAGCGCTGGGACCAAGACCCGGCGATGAAGGTTGCATTATGTTGCAAATCATGCCGCCCAGGCCACTCAGTCCTTCGGCCGGAAGGTAATGGTGAAGCTGGCCGGCGCCTTGCCGTTCTCATCACGCGGCAGCGGGTCGGAACGTTCCACCGCGCGCAGCACGGCATTATCCCAGCCCGAGTTGCCGCTGGACTTGGACAGCCGCGCCGACAGCAGCGAACCATCCGGCGCCAGCTGCACCGACACCACCGCGGTCGGGTTGCCCGGCACGTCCTCGCCAAAGACGATATTCGGCTTGACGCGGCGGCGCACGCGGTCGGCATAGCCCGGCGACGCCTTGCCACCGCCGCCGGCACCCGCGCCGGCCGTACTGCCCACGCCGCCGCCGCCCGCGCCGGAGCCGCCGGCCAGCGCCTGCAGGCGCGCCAGCTCGCTCTTGCGCTGGGCATTGGCCGCAGCCTCGCGCTTGGCCTTGGCGTCGGCATCCGCCTTGGCCTTGGCCTTGTTCTCGGCGTCAGCCTTGGCCTTGGCGTCCGCCTGGGCCTTGGCCCTGGCGTCCGCTTCCTTGCGTTCTGCTTCCTTGCGCTCGGCCTGTTCCTTGCGCTGCTGTTCCTGCTGCGCTGCCTTCTTCTTCGCGTCGTCCTTGCGCTGGGCTTCCTTGCGCTCGGCCTCGCGCTGCTCCGCTTCCTTGCGCGCAGCTTCCTTGCGTTCCGCTTCTTTACGCTCGGCTTCCTTGCGGGCAGCCGCCTGCTTGCGCTCGGCCTCTTCGCGCGCCGCCGCCTCGGCGCGGCGCTTCTGGCGCTCCAGCGCGATGTCGGCGTCGTCCTCGACCTTGCTCTTCACCTCGGGCAGCGGCGGGGCCGGGCGCGGCTGCACCACCGGCTCCGGCTCCGGCGGCGGCGGCGGCGGGGGCGCGGTGGCGGCCGGAATCTCTTCCCACAGCTCGGCCTCGGCGCCGACGGGGGTGCTGCTCTGCAAGCGCACGCCGTAGTACAGCACGACAGCCAGCAGCATGTGCATGAAGAGCGCGAACAGGAAGGAACGCAGGGTTCCCCGCTCCTTGACCGGCTGGTAGGGATAGGCGGCGACGGTCTTCATCAGGCGCAACGGCAATCAGATAGGCGCTTCAATGCGTCAGGAGGTCTTGGACTTGACCATCAGGCCGACGCGCTTGACGCCGTCGGCTTTCAGGATCGACATCACGTCCAGCACCGCCTCGTACTTGACCGCGCGGTCGGCGGCAATCACCACCGGCTGGTCGGGATTCTCGTTCTGGCGCTGGTGCACGAAGTCGAGCAGGCCCTGCTTGTCGAGCTTGCGCTCGAAGGCATTGCCGGCGCTGTCCTTGCCGCGCGCGGTCAGCTGGCCGCTCTCGTGCACGGTGACCACGATCGGCGGCGCCTTCTGCTGCGGCGTGGCGTTGGCCACGGTGGGCAGGTCGACGGTGGCGGGGCTCACGATCGGCGCCGCCACCATGAAGATGACCAGCAGCACGAGCATGACGTCGATGTACGGCACGACATTGATGTCGGCGCTGGCCCGGCGGCGCGAGCCGCCGCGGCGCTGAATGGCTGCCATTGCAGGACTCCTGGAAACGCCGGCCCGGGCTTGCGCCCGGACCGTCTGGATTAGATTCGATACGTTGCAGTTAACGCGCCTGCCGTTGCAGGATGTTCAGGAACTCCTCCATGAAGCTCTCGAACCGGATCGCCAGGCGGTCGATCTCCGTGGCATAGCGGTTGTAGGCGATCACGGCAGGAATGGCAGCAAACAGGCCGATCGCGGTCGCCACCAGCGCCTCGGCAATCCCGGGGGCCACCGATGCGAGCGTCGCCTGCTGCACATTCGACAGGCCGCGGAAAGCGTTCATGATCCCCCAGACCGTGCCGAACAGGCCGATATACGGGCTCACCGAACCCACCGACGCCAGGAACGGCAGATGCGATTCCAGCACATCCATCTCGCGCTGGTAGGCCGCGCGCATCGCGCGCCGGGCCGCATCGAGCAGCGCGCCGGCTTCGTTGCCGCGCTCGCGCGCCTTCAGGAACTCGCCCATGCCGGATTCAAAGATCCGCTCCAGCGCGCCGGTGTTGTGGCGGTTGTTGACGGCACTGTTATATAGCGCCTGCAGGTCGCCGCCGGCCCAGAAGTCGCGTTCGAACCCCTCGGTCTGGGTGCGCGCCGAGCGCAGCGCCAGGTGCTTGCGGAAGATATAGGTCCACGAAAACAGCGACATGACGAGCAACAGCGCCATGACGGCCTGTGCCAGCAGGCTGGCGTGGAGCACCAGCGTTACGATCGACATGTCTTGCGTGACGGTCACGGGATTCATCGTGCGGACTTGATGGTAGCTAGAACGGGGTCGGGAATCGGGGCGGGACGGAAAGTGCTTCGATCGACACACCCAACACGGATCGCGCCAGAGGCCAGCATCAGCTCGCCACGCCAGGCTTCCTGGGTGAACTGGACCGACGCCGGGCCGACCCGGTCGATGCGCGTGCGGATTTCGAGCTGGTCATCCAGCCGGGCGGGCGCATTGTAGTCCACCGCCGTGCTGCGGACGATAAAGACCACGCCCGCCTCGTCGGCGAGCGATTGCTGCTCGATGCCGAGCGCACGCAGCCACTCGGTGCGGGCGCGCTCGAAGAACTTCAGGTAGTTGGCGTAGAACACTACGCCGCCCGCGTCGGTGTCTTCCCAGTACACCCGCAGGGTCCAGACAAAGTTTGTCATGGCCGCGATTGTAACGGAGAGCGATAGCGGTTTCGTGTAAACCCGCATGACGACTTTGCAACAGCAAGTTGCTGGCCAGCCCTTGCCAGTGCTTGCCTGGCGGGGCCGACGGCTTGCGGCGGGCGCCCGCCTCGCGCTACACTGCGCGCAACCATTCCATCTTGCGCGACTGGCGAAGTCAGTGGGCACTACCACGAGGAAGCGCAAGTTCTCTGGCGTGACGTTCATTGCGCGTTCGCGTAACGTTCAGCACGCCTAGGCGTGAAGTTGCTTGCGCCTGCCGCTCGCCTGGGCAGCGAATGGGAAGCAGGGTGCGCCCTGCACCGACGGTTACAACGAGCCGCCGGTGCTGGTCGCCGCTAGCCTTCCCCGCGCGCCCTATCCCCGATGCGTGAATCGGATTCCCTATTTTTCAGACGAGTTTCGCCATGTTCGAACGCAGCCGTTTTACGATCGACCAGATCGACCCCGAGGTCTTTGCCGCCATCCAGCAGGAGAACCAGCGCCAGGAAGACCACATCGAGCTGATCGCCTCCGAGAACTACACCTCGCCGGCCGTGATGGCCGCCCAGGGTTCGCAGCTGACCAACAAGTACGCCGAGGGCTACCCCGGCAAGCGCTACTACGGCGGTTGCGAGTACGTCGACGTCGTCGAGCAGCTGGCCATTGACCGCGTCAAGCAGCTGTTCGGCGCCGAAGCCGCCAACGTGCAGCCCAACTCGGGCTCGCAGGCCAACCAGGGCGTGTACTTCGCCGTGCTCAAGCCGGGCGACACCATCATGGGCATGAGCCTGGCCGAAGGCGGCCACCTGACCCACGGCATGGCCCTGAACATGAGCGGCAAGTGGTTCAACGTGGTCAGCTACGGCCTGAACGCCCAGGAAGACATCGACTACGACGCGCTGGAAAAGCTGGCCCAGGAGAAGAAGCCCAAGCTGATCATCGCCGGCGCCTCGGCCTTCGCGCTGCGCATCGACTTCGAGCGCATCAGCAAGGTTGCCAAGTCGATCGGCGCTTACTTCATGGTCGACATGGCCCACTACGCCGGCCTGATCGCCGCGGGCGTCTACCCGAACCCGGTGCCGCACGCCGACTTCGTCACCACCACCACGCACAAGAGCCTGCGCGGCCCGCGCGGCGGCGTGATCCTGATGAAGGCCGAGCACGAGAAGGCCATCAACTCGGCCATCTTCCCCGGCATCCAGGGCGGCCCGCTGATGCACGTGATCGCCGGCAAAGCCGTCGCCTTCAAGGAAGCGCTGACGCCCGAGTTCAAGGAATACCAGCAGCAAGTGGTGAAGAACGCCGCCGTGCTGGCCGAGACCCTGATCGCGCGCGGCCTGCGCATCGTCTCGGGCCGCACCGAAAGCCACGTGATGCTGGTCGACCTGCGCGCCAAGAACATCACCGGCAAGGAAGCCGAGCGCATCCTGGGCGAGGCGCATATCACCGTCAACAAGAACGCCATCCCCAACGATCCGGAAAAGCCGTTCGTGACCTCGGGCATCCGCCTGGGCTCGCCGGCCATGACCACGCGCGGCTTCAAGGAAGAAGAAGCCCGCATCGTCGGCAACCTGATCGCCGATGTGCTGGACAACCCGCACGACGCCGCCAATATCGCCAGCGTGCGCGAGCAGGCGGCAGCCCTGACCAAGCGTTTCCCGGTCTACGGCTGATGCATCGAGGCCGCCCATGCGGATTTCGCATGAGCGGCCGGCAGCTCCGCAAGCCGGCGTCCTCGGGCACCGGCTTGCGGGCCTCGCCAACCCGCCCCGCCTCCGCAGAACGACAACACGGACAAGGCGACGGGGTTCAACTGAAGGTGGTCCGGCATGAAATGCCCCTTTTGCGGTCATTCCAATACCCAGGTACTCGACACGCGCATGTCGGAAGACGGCGATGCCGTGCGCCGGCGCCGCCGCTGCGAAGCCTGCGACCGCCGCTTCACCACCTATGAGCGGATCGAGCTGTTCTTCCCCGCCATCGTCAAGAAAAACGGCTCGCGCGTGGACTACACCCGCGCCAAGCTGAAGGACTCCATGCGCCTGGCGCTGCGCAAGCGCCCGGTCTCGGCCGAAGCCATCGACGAAGCCATCACCCGCATCGAAGAAAAGCTGCTGGCACTGGGAGAGAAAGAAATCCCAAGCAGCCAGGTCGGCGAACTGGTGATGCGCGAATTGCGCAAGCTCGACAAGATCGCGTATATCCGCTTTGCTTCGGTGTACCGGAGCTTTGAGGACGTGTCGGAATTCCGCGACGTGCTGGATGAGTTTGCGGCGTCCACCCCTCGGAAGGGGTAGCAAAAGTAACAAAATCGTTGTTTAATCCCCGTTGCATTTCCGCAAGGCCCGCTGTCGCATATTAAAAGGGCCCGGGATTGCAGACCAAAAAAAAGAAGTTAACGAAGTCGGACGTCTTTTGACGGGGGTCAGAATGGGTCAACGCTGCCGCGGGGCAGCCGGCTTTGCCATGCTCGAAGCATTGGTGGCAATTGTCGTTCTGGCGGTTGGCGTGCTCGGCGTCGCCAGCCTGCTGCTGAATTCATCCCGCTTCACGCAACAAGCTTCCTACGACACCACTGCCATGCAGCTGGCCACCGAGATGGCCGAGCGCATGCGTGCCAATCCGGCCGTCTCGCAAACCGGCGCGGCGGCGGAAGCCATCACCCCGAACCGCTACTTCATCGACACGGCCAGCGGGCAGCCGCCTGCGCTCACGGCGGCAAACAGCCCGTACGCTGTCGCCTGCCCGGGCACGGCGGCCGGGTGCGCGCAGCAACTGGCGGATTTCGATGTCGCCGAGTTCTGGGAACGTGTCAGCACAGGCCTGCCTGGCGGACGCGCCGTGATTTGCCGGGACATGGTCGCCTACGACCAGGCCACCGGCTTCTCATGGGGATGCACGCCCTCGGCCACTGGCCGCGCGGACGACGCCCCGATAGTCATCAAGATCGGCTGGATCTCCCGGCTTGCAGCCAAAACGGTCGCGGCACGGGTCGACATGTCCGATATGGGCACGCGCCCCCAGGTGGTCATCGTGGCCACGCAGGGTACGGTGAACTGACATGCGCAACGCCAGGACGTATCCCAACGCCGGTCGGCATCGTCAACTGGGGCTGTCGCTGGTGGAGCTGATGGTGGCGATGACGCTGAGCCTGCTCCTGATCATGGCTGCCGCGGCGCTCTACCTGACCGGGCGAGCCAACTACAACAGCATCGACGACACCACTGCGCTGGATGAGAAAGGCCGCTTTGCGGTGGATACCGTGGTGCGGATCGTGCGCCAGGCCGCCTGGAGCAACTATGCGGGCAACAGCGCCGCGGCCTCGCCCGGCGCCAGCGGGCCACCGGCGCCCAGCCCTGGAGGCGTCATGCTCACCACCACGAGCCTGTCGCCGACCATCAGTGGGCTCGACAGCTGCGGCGCCCCCACGCAAGACCTCGGCAATCCGGCGCAAAACCTCGCGTGTCCAGCCCAGGCGGGCGCCGTGAACAAGAGCGACGTGCTGCAGGTCCGCTTCTTCGGCTCCGGCACACAGCAGGACCGCACCGTTCCGGACAACAGCATGATCGACTGCTCCGGCAATGGCGTCGCCGAGCCGCAGGCCTGGGAAGACGCAGACCTCGCGCGCGGCATGGCGGTCTTCTATGTCAGCAACGATGCCAGCGGCATGCCTCAGCTGATGTGTGGCTATCGTCCACGGGACGCCGCCAACAAGGAAATCCTCACGGCCGGCACGGCAGCATATCAGGCTGTTTCGCTGATCTCAGGCGTCGAAGTCTTCCAGGTGCTCTACGGCGTGGATACGAATTTCGACCAGACCCCGGACCGCTTCCTGTCGGCCACCGAGGTGCTGGCCCTGCCCACCACCTGGCAGAACGTCGTCGCCATAAAGATGGCCATGGTGCTGATGGGCGATACCGCCAGCGCATCGCCTCAGGATCCACCAACCTTTCGCCTGTTCGGGCGCTTGTTCCCGGGCTCACCGGGCAACGACACGTCCTTCACGCCGGCCACGCAACTGCAGCGGATGCGGCGCCTGTACACCGTCACCGTACAGCTCCGGAACATGGCCACCTGCACCACCTGCTCGCCGACATGAACGTCCGCACCGCGCACCCCAGCCCGCGTGGCATCGCGCTGATCACCGCCCTGGTGATGCTGCTGATCATCAGCGTCATCGCCATCGCCGGTGCCCGGCTGGCCATTGGCAGCAAGCGCATGGCATCGAACCAGCGCGACCGGGACCTGGCTCAGCAAGCGGCCGAGGCAGCCTTGCTGGATGCAGAAATCGACATCCAGGGTGTTTCCGCCCCAACCAGCCGGTCGGCCATCTTCTCCGGCACCACGATGAATGTGCTGCCGTTCGTGGCGGGCTGCAATACGGGCGTGACCGGCGCCTCACCCTTCCAGGGATTGTGCGACCCGGTGCTCGACGGCACGCCGAACTGGCTTGCCGTTGACTTCAGCCAGACGGGCGCCAACGCACGCACCACCGCCTACGGCACCTTCACCGGCCGCAGGTTCCCGACCGCGACAGGCGGGCTGCTGCCTGCGGCCTTGCCGCGCTACATCATCGAGCCGATCAGCGACATGTCGCCAGGCGCGAGCGAGGGCGCATACATCTTCCGCGTCACGGCCGTCGGCTTTGGCGCTAACCCGGCGACCCGGGTCATGTTGCAGTCGTACTACCGGAAGGGGGAATGAATGGCAACGTCCATGCCTGTCGCGGAGCACGGCAAATGAGCCGCATCCGGAAATTCATTTTCGCGGCAATGGCTGCGCTTCTCAGCCTGCCCGCGGGCCCGCTGCTTGCCGCAACGGAACAGAGCAGCCTCGCGACCGTCAAGATCGCGCAGGCGCCGCTGTACGGCCGCAACCAGAATATCCATCCCAACCTGCTGCTGACGCTCTCGGTGGAGTTCCCCACGGTTGGGGCAGCCTATCGCTCCGGCTCGTATTCGCCGACCACCGAATACATTGGCTACTTCAATCCGCTCAAGTGCTACACCTACAGCGGAAGCGCCAGCAATGGCTATTTTGTCATTGCCGGCGACGCCAACACGGCCGATCACACATGCGTGGGCCAGTTCAGCGGCAACTTCATGAACTGGGCCACGGCCTCGGCCATCGATATGCTGCGCTACGCGCTGACCGGGGGCGACCGCGTCGTTGACACCGCCACGCAGACCATCCTGCAACGTGCTGTGCTGCAGGAGAGTTTTTTCAACAGCAACTCCTACTTCCCCCGCAAGACCTACGACAAGGCGTCCTCGGTCACGCCTTTCAGCAGCAGGACCTTGTACATCACCTCATGTGGCAACAAGCTGTTCTTTGGGGACAGCACCGAATCCGGCGCCAGCTGCTCGAGCCCCGGCAAGTACAGGAACCAGGGCACCTACCTGGTACGGGTGCAAGTCTGCGATGCAAGCGAAGCCAGGTCCCGCACCGATCTCTGCAAGCTGTATCGCACCGGGTACAAGCCGGTTGGCGAAATGCAGCGCAATGCCGACAAGGTCCGCTTTGGCGCGTTTGGCTACCTGAACGACAGCGCCAATACCCGTTATGGCGGTGTCTTGCGGGCGCCCCTGAAGTATGTGGGGCCGAACACCGTCGACAGCAATTTCAACCAAGCCAGCAACCTGCGCCGGGAATGGGATGACGACGGCGTATTCATCCAGAACCCCGAGAGCGCGTCAGAGAATATCAGCGGCGTCATCAATTACCTGAATCAGTTCGGGCGTTCCGGCGCCTACAAGTCATTGGATCCGGTCGGCGAACTCTACTACGAGAGCATCCGCTACCTGCAAGGCCGGCAACCAACGCCCGAAGCCATCGACAATGCCAGCGCCTACAAGGATGGATTCCCGGTCTACACGCAATGGACAGACCCCATCCTTGCCAGCTGCCAGAAGAACTACGTCCTTGCCATTGCCGATATCAATACGCACTGGGACCGATACATCCCAGGCAACATCAGGACGACCTACCTCTCCGGTGGCAAGCCGGTCTCTGCCAACGATTCGGCCCGGCCGGCGGACGCGATATCGAAATACAGCAAGTACAGCTTCGATGTCAGGACCTGGACGCAGGCGGTGGCCGATCTCGAGAGTTCGGGAACATCCGGCAACAGCCGCCCCGACAGCTCGCTCGCCAACCTGGCTGGCGCCGACACCGGCTCCGGCGGCCACGGCACCTACTATATGGCCGGCGTCGCGTATTGGGCGCATACCTACGGCTTCCGCCCGGATATGCCGGAATTGCGCGTCACCACGTTCAGCATCGACGTCAATGAGAACGGGAACGGCAGCGTCGGCGACGAACAGCGCCGCAGCCAGATGTACCTGGCGGCAAAGTACGGCGGCTTTGACGACCAGAACGGTGATGGCAATCCGTTCCGCACCAAGGGGGCCAGCGGCGCCACCGTCACCAGCAATGCCGAATGGGAATCGTCGGGCGGATCCAACGTCCCCGCCAACTGGTTCCTGGCCGGGCAGCCGGCCGCCATGATCGCTTCCATCAAGAGGGTCTTCGCGCAAATCGTCAACGCGGCCGGCACATTGTCTGGCGTGGCACTGACCTCTTCCCAGGTGGCGAGCGACACCCTCTTGTTCACTCCCGGATTCGACCAGCGATGGAACGGGCGCCTGTCGGCACTGGCGGTGATCAATGATCCCAATACCGGCGTTCAGATCTCCAATACCGAAACCTGGGAGGCCGGCAAGGTGCTGACTGCCCGCACCGCTGCCCGCAATCTGCTGACCTGGGTCCCGTCGGGCACGGCCGACAATGCGGGAACCGGCGCGGGTGCGGGCGCCACCTTCGAGTGGAAATCCCTCAACGCCGCGCAGAAGGCCGCACTGAAGCTCGCGCCGACAGAGACTGACACCGTGGCCCAGGGCCGGCTCAGCTATTTGCGCGGCGAACGCAGCCAGGAGCAATCCACCGGCAGCACGGGGACCATGCGCTTGCGCGACTCACTGCTGGGCGACATCGTCAACTCGGGCCCCGTCTACATGGCGGCCCCGTCCAGCACCATCGCCGAACGCGACTACACCGCCTTCTACAAGGCCCACAGCGAGCGTACCGCCTCCGTTTATATCGGCGCCAACGATGGCATGCTCCACGCATTCAATGCCGCCAATGGCTCTGAACTGTTTGCCTACGTGCCAAACGCGGTGTTCGCCAGCCTGGCCCAGCTGACCTCGCCGAGCTATATCCATCGTCCGTACGTGGACGCCACGCCTGCCGTGGCGGAAGCCCGGGTCGGCAACGCCTGGCAGACCGTGCTGGTTTCTGGCATGGGTGGCGGCGCGCAAGGCCTCTTTGCGCTGAATGTCAGCGATCCCGCCAGCGTCGGAAGCGGCAATGTCTTGTGGGAGTTCACGGACAAGGATGATGCCGACATGGGCAACGTCATGTCGCCGCCCCAGATCGTCAAGCTGTTTGCCGGCAAGGACTCCGACAACAAGCCTGTGTACAAGTGGTTTGCCATGACGGGCAACGGCCTGAATGCCAACGATGCGGATGGCGCGAGCAATCCGGCCGCGCCTTCGGTGCTGTTCATCGTGGCACTGGACAAGCCGGCCGGGACGCCGTGGCAACTGGGCGTCAATTACTGGAAGATCTCGATGGCGGCGGACGCCACCGCAGGCATTGCCAACGGGCTGAGCTCGCCGGCGCTGGTGCGGCTTACCGACGGACAGACCGTCGCCGCCTACGCCGGCGACCTCCAGGGCCGCCTCTGGAAGTTCATCCTCAATGGCGGCCCATCCACCTGGAACGCTGCCGGGGCCCTGCCCTACTACGGCGGCGGCAACTACGGCCGGCCGCTGTTCCAGGCTCGCGATGCCAGCGGAAAACCGCAGCCGATCACGGTCCAGCCCAAGTGGGTCTACGCGCCCGGCGGCTACATGGTGGTGTTCGGCACCGGGAAGTACCTGGAGCCTGCCGACACCATCACCACCGGCACGCTGACCCGGAACGCCATGTACGGCATCTACGATGCGGGGGGCTCCCAGTCGATCGCAGACCGCAGCATGCTGAACCCGGTCACCCTGACCCGCAACAGCAAGGGCGCTTACGAATATTCGTCACGCAGCTATAGCCTCGGCTCAAAGACTGGGCAGAAAGCGGGGTGGTACTTTGATTTCCCGGGCAACGGAGAACGCCAGGTCACCGCGCTCGTGCCAGCCTACGGAAAGATCTGGTTCAACTCGCTGATGACCGGCGATGACCTTTGCGGTGCCTCCAGCAACAGCGGCCGCTACCAGATCAATGCGCTGACCGGCATGCCCGCCACGGGGACATCGACCGGCGATCTCTCCACCTTCGGCATCCTGGGAGCGCCGGTGCTGATCCAGACCAAGACCACGGTGGATCCACAGCGCAATGCAGTCGGCCAGATCACCACGCTGAAGTTCATCGACGTGTTTTCGTTCGGTGCATCGGGTGGCGGCCGCAGCGGAGGCGCGTCGTTGTCCAGCAGGCCGCTTGTGTCCGGCAACACAGCCACCGACGGGGGGCACCCCGCCACCGGGCGCCTTGGCTGGCGCGAGATTCGTAATTTCGGAGCCGCAAAATGACGCTCTGCCACCGTGACCGGCGTCGCCACGCCAGCGGCTTCACGCTGATGGAGGTGCTGATTGCCATCGCCATCCTTGGCATCCTCGCCGGCATTGCCTATCCCAGCTACGCCGAACATGTTGCCCGCGGGCGCCGCACCGAAGCCAAGGCCGCATTGATGACGGCCATGCAGGCACTGGAGCGTCGTTATGCACAGGCCAACTCCTATGTCGACCCCGCCGACAGCACGCGCGCCTGGCGCGGCTTCCCGCAAGCCTCGGAAAGCGGCAACTACACGATCGCATCCGGCGCGTGCGCAGGCCTGGCATTCAACGAATGCGTGCAGGTCAGCGCCACGCCCGCCATCGCCGACAACCGGTGCGGCACGCTGCTGCTGCGCAGCACCGGCGAGCGCGGCGTGCTGATCAACAATGTCGCCGCCTTCGCGAACCTGCCCCAGGAGTGCTGGTGATGCGCGCCCAAGCCCCCCGACCCCAGACCGGGTTCACGCTGATCGAACTGCTGGTCACGCTGGTCGTGCTGGTCATCCTCGCCGGCATGGCGGCACCCGCCTACACCTCCTTCATTCAGCGCAACACGCTTGCCACTGAAGCAGACGCGCTGGCTTCGTCGCTTTCCCTGGCACGGGCCAATGCGCTATCGCGCAATAGCTGGGTTACCGTGGCGCCGGTCAGTAATGACTGGCGCAACGGCTGGACTGTCTGCCTGAACCCAAATCGAAGCGCGGACTGCACGGGCCAAACCGTGCTGGTTCAGCATGTACCCTCCGCCCAGGGATTGACCGTAGCATTCTCCAGCACGCCGCAGTCGGGGGTCCTCTCCTACTCGCCCGTAGGCTATACACGCACGCTGGCAGATGCGATGCAGTCTGCCCAGGTGCTGATGGGACTGGGCACCGGCAACCAGAAACTCATCGATATCAGCCAGTTGGGCAGGGTCCGCGTATGCGCGCCCGTGCCGACACAAGCCACGGTGTGCCAGTAAGCGAGGCTGCCTGGTAGCTGTTCCCAGGAAGACCGAAACAACATTCTGCAAATCCTCCACGCTTAGGCACGTATTCGCCTGCTCGCGACAGCTAGTCTGACGGTCCCTGCCAGTCTCGGTGACCGCCCATGCCGGATCTTCGCAAGCCAGCACATCAACCTGCCCGCCCGCGCCGCAGACCGCGCTGCGCCGGCCGCCCCGCGGGATTCGCGCTGTATGAAACGCTGTGCGCGCTGATCGTCCTTGGTGCCGGGCTGATGCCAATGATGGGGCTGGCGCCGAAGGCGCTGGCCCAGCTGCGCGAACTCGACGCGCTGGCCCGGTCCGCCCGCCTTGCCGTGGAGATAGCTGAGCTGGATACAGCGCAGCCGGCACTGCAAAGCGGGCGACCAGACCTCTGGTCGAGCCGGTGCGGGAACAACCCGGCGTTTCCGTGCCCGGAAGATTCGCCACTGATCATGGCAGGATGGCTTGGCGGGCAGGCCGGCATACCCGCGATCGCCTTGTGGAGGCAGCCATGAGGCGGGACGCATCCAGGGCATTCTCGCTGGTCGAGCTGCTGGTCGGACTGATACTCGGCCTGATCGTCACCGCGGCAGCCGTTGCGGCATTCCATGCCACTCGTACCGCCTACCTCACCGCCACCGACCGCATCCTGCTCGAAGAACGCGGCCAGCGCGCCCTGACGATCATCGCCGCGCTGCTGCGCCAGTCCGGCTGGCCGGGCGAGCCCCTTTCCGCCACCTCCTACCCTGCGCCATCGGCCGTCAGCGGCGCCGACGACTGCGGCCAGCCTGCCATCGGTGCGGTGCCGTCCTGCGGCAGGGCCGGCGTCGGCCGCAGCGATGCGCTGCTGGTCCGCTTCAGCGGCAGCGGCCTGCCGGCGGCGCCGTCGCAGCCCGATGAAACCATGACCGACTGCAGCGGCTACGCCGTCGCCGCGCGCGTGGCCAGTGCTGACGCGCGCAGTGGCTACGTCGCAGCCAACCTGATCTATGTCGCGGCGGGCAGCGATGGCGTGCCGCAACTGCTGTGCCGCTACCCGGCACGCCGCGGTGGCGTGATCGACGGCACTGGCTGGACCTCCGGCGCGCTGGTCCGCGGCGTTGAATCACTGCAAGTGCGCTACGGCCTGGATACGGACCGCGACGGCCGGGCCGACCGCTTCGAGACGGCATCCGCGATCCACTCGCTGGATGAATCCGCCTGGCATCGCGTGGTGGCCGTGCAGATTGCCATTGCCGTGCGCGGCGAACGCCCGGGTTCGGCGGCGGCGGCAAGCCCGGGCAAAGGCGACGACCCGTTGCCAGCACCCGGCACCGCCGCCGGCGATCTGGCGCCGGTGCCGCCGTCGCAGGCCAGCACCGCCCGCCGCGTCTTCGCCACCACGGTGCGGCTGCGCAATGCGCCACGCTGCCAGGAGACGCTGTGCTAGCCCGCCGCCTTCCACGTCGCCACAATGCAGGCGCCGTCACGCTGCTGCTCTGCGCCACGATGCTGCTGCTGATAGTGCTGACCGCTGCCGGCACGCTGCACATGCTGCTGTCCGCGCGGCAACTTGCCGTCATGCAGCTCGAACGCGAAATCGCATTCCGGGCCGCCGAGGTCGCGTTGCTTGATGCCGAGTCGGACCTGCTTGCGGCCGCCATATCGCAAGACATGATGGGCCGGCTTGGCATCTGGCCGGCACCGGGACACTGCGGCAGCGGCCAACAGGCTGGCGTGTGCCGGCCAGCGGTGACCGGCCCGCCCGTGTGGCAGCCCTGGCTGCTGGCCGACACCAGCGCGGACACCGTCGGCGTGCCATTCGGCCGCTTCACCGGTGCGACGCTGCCGGTGCTGCCCGCGGGTGCCGCCGGTACGCGCGAACTGCCGCGGTATGTCGCCGAGATTCTGGAAGAGCCACCGTCCGGCTACAGCGCTCCGGATGTCCCTTCCGCTACCACACCGGCACCACGGATCCGGATCACGGCCATCGGCTTCGGCCGCAGCCGTGCGACACGTGCCGTGGTACAGAGCGTGATCCAGCCGTGAATCGCCTCGTTGCCTTTGCCCTCGCCTGCCTGGCCATCGCCATTGCACCAGCGTCCGCCGCCACCGGATCCGAAACAGGCCGGCTGCCCCTGGCTTACCGGACCGCGGCGGGCGCATATCCATGGACCGGGCGCTTGTTCGCTGTCGGCTGGCAAGGACCGGCGCCAGTGCTGTCGCCTTATCTATGGGAGGCCGGCGCAAGCCTCGACCATCGGCCTGTCGGATCGCGTCGCATATTCACGTCGTCAGCGCCGCCGCAGCGCGTCATCGCGCTGCAATGGGATGCCATCGATGCCGCCTTCCGGAATACGGATAGCGCCGACATGCTTGGCCGCCTTGACCGCGCTCACCTCGAATGGCTGCGCGGCGACCGCACCGAGGCGGCCCTGCGCCAGCGCGACACGCGACTCGGCAATGCCGCAGGCGCGCGCGTGCGGGTGGTGGCGCCTCCGGCCTGGGCGCCTGGCAAACCCGGGCACGCCGGCTTTCGCACGCGCTACAGCCTGCGCCCGCATGTCGTCTGGCTGGGCACCAACGACGGCCTGCTGCACGGGTTCGACGCCGTGACCGGCGAGGAGCGCGCCGCCTATCTGCCCGGCGTGCTGTTGCCCCATGCCGCCGCCACGCCGGCGAACGACGCGCCGCTGGCGCCCCCGCCCTGCCCTCGCCCCGAAGCGCAGGATGTGACGATCCATGGCGAGTGGCGCACGGTCTTGCTGTGCGGCATCCCTGGCAGCGCCAGGACCGGCAACCCCGCTGCGGCATTCGCGCTAGACATCTCGGATCCCGACGGTCCGATGCCCTTTGCATTGCTGTGGGAGATCGCCGCCGCGGACACATTGCCACTATCAGCGCGCGGCCCGGTGCGTGCCGCCGGCATTCCCGGCCAGGACGGATTGCGCTGGTACGCAGTCGTGACGCTGGCTGCCGCGACCCATGACAAGTCGGAGGCAGCCCGCTCCGGCCTTGCGCTGCTGCCATTGGACAAGCCTGCCGGCGCGGCATGGGCCGGGCAGTACGCCGTCCGCACCTTGCCATTGCCGGAGCACGACTGCCTGGGCTGGCCGGCAACCGGCAACCTGGTGGCGGCCAGCGTGCTGTCTGACATGACAGGCACGGCACGCGCTGCCTATGCGACGGACGATGCCGGCCAGCTATGGCGCTTCCCCCTCACGGAGGCGCCCCAGCCGGGCGGTGCGCCCGCGGTGTCATGCCTCCACCGGATGCAGGCGTCGGCGCAACCGCTCATGCCCGAAGCGCCCGTGCTGCTCGGATCGCCGACTGCGCCGGTCGTGGTCTATGGCGCGGGCAACGAACTTGCAGCGGTGCCCGACCTGTCGTCCACGCGCGCCGCCACGGCGGGCCCGTTGGTGGAAGTCGCGGCGCAGGCCGCAGATGGCGGGCACATCCTGCGCGCGCAGCCTGCCGGCGCCGGTGATGCCGGCTGGCATCTGACCCTGCCCCATGCCGGCGAACAGGTGGTGGAGGTCCAGCCGGTCTTCCCCGGCCATCTGCTGTTCGTGACGCGCACGCCCGATGGCGCGCAACGCAGCTACCTGGTGCTGGCGGCAACCGGGGAATCGGTCAGCCAGAGCGGAACCGGCGAACGCCTGCACGTGGCCACCGGCCAGTTGCTGCCTCCAGGCGCCAGCGTGTTCGTGACCGCTGCCGAATTGCCCGCCGCACCGGTGCAGCCGGGCCGCACCGCGCACCAGGCTTATGAGCTGTCGCTGTGGGCTGTCGATGGCAACTCGGTCACGCGGGTGTCGCAAACCATGGCCAGCCGGCGCACCGGGCGCCTGCGCTGGCGCGAGCTCGTCGGACCGGCACGGGAGGATTTGCCATGACTGCCGCGGCGCCTGCCTCCCGGCCCCGGGCCGGGTTCAGCCTGGTCGAGCTTGCGGTTGCGCTGGCCGTCCTCGCCATCCTCGCGGCCGTCGCCGTGCCCGCTTGGCACGGCCACCTGATGCGGGGATGGCGGGCGCAGGCGCGTACCGCGCTGACCGAGGGAATGCTGCAACTGGAACGCCATGCCGTCGGCGCCATGACGTTTGCCGCCGAACCCGGTGCCGGAGTGGCCGCCGGGGAATGGCCACTTCCCGTACCGGACACCGGCACCGTGCGTCATGTCGTGACAGCCGCGGCATGCCCGCAGGCCGGCCTGGATACCTGTGTTGAATTGCGTGCCGTGCCGCAGCGGCCAGATCCGGAGTGCGGCGTGCTGATCCTGCGCAGCACCGGACAGTGGCTGACGCTGCCCGAAGGTGAAGCCGTGCCACGGCCGCTTCCGTCCCATTGCTGAAGGCGCGATGAACAGCCACGCACCCCGCCGCAACCATGGCCTGACCCTGGCCGAACTGCTCGCCGGCCTGGCCATCCTGGCACTGCTGGCGGCGGCATCCTATCCGGTGTTCAGCGGCCTGCTCGCCCGGCAGCAGGTCACACTGGCGGCCGACCGGCTGGCGGCATCGCTGGCGCTGGCGCGGGCCACCGCACTGGCGCGCCGCCTCGAGGTGACGCTGCAGCCGCTGCCGGGCGAGGCCACGCTGGGCCCTGGCTGGCAACTGGTCGCGGCAGACGGCGACCCGGAGCGCCGCGCGGTGCTGGCCGTGGTCGAACCGGCCATGCCCTGCCTGTGGGTGACGCTGCGCCAGACCGCCCGCGGCACGAATGTGCTGAAATTCCTGCCTGTGGGATACTCTCGTTCTGAGCAGGGCGGTTTCCAGGCCGCCACTTTCACGCTCGGCTGCCGTGGCGAGCAGCGGCAAGTCAGGCTGGGCGCGCAGGGACGTATCCGACTCTGCACCCCCGGCCGCGACGCTGACTGCGATGCGACGGAGTCCTCCGGACCACCATAACCCGGCAGCCCTGTATTCCAGATCGCTGCGCCAAGGCAAACGCAACCGCCGAATGTTTTCCGATACCGACCACGCCGCCATGGAACAGGCCCTCGCGCTCGCCGCGCGGGGCATGTTCATCACCACGCCCAACCCGCGCGTCGGCTGCGTGCTCGTCAAGGATGGCCAGGTCATCGGCCAGGGGTTCACCCAGCCGGCCGGGCAGGACCATGCCGAGATCCAGGCGATGAAGGACGCGCTGGCGCGCGGGCTGGACCCGGCCGGCTCCACCGCCTATGTCACGCTGGAGCCGTGCAGCCATTTCGGACGCACGCCGCCGTGCGCCGAAGCGCTGGTGCGCGCGGGCGTGGCGCGCGTGGTGGCGGCCATGGAAGATCCCAACCCGTCGGTATCCGGGCGCGGCCTGCAGCGGTTGCGCGAGGCCGGCGTCGACGTGCGCTGCGGCCTGCTGGAGAAGGAAGCGCGCGACCTGAATATCGGCTTCGTCTCGCGCATGACGCGCGGGCTGCCGTGGGTGCGCGTCAAGGTGGCGGCATCGATAGATGGCGGCACCGCGCTGCATGACGGCACCAGCCAGTGGATCACCGGCCAGGCCGCGCGCGACGACGGCCATGCCTGGCGCGCACGTGCGTGCGCGATCCTGACCGGCATCGGCACCGTGCGCGACGACAACCCCGCGCTGACGGTGCGGGCCATCGCCACGCCGCGCCAGCCCCAGCGGGTGCTGGTCGATTCGCGGCTGGAGGTCCCGCTGGACGCGCAGATCCTGACGCCGGACACCGGCGAGTTCGCCAAGCCGGTGCTGGTGTTCTGCGCGGTGGAGGACCGGGAACGCCAGCGCGCACTGGAAGGCCGCGGCGCCGAAGTCGTGGTCCTGCCCAACCCGCACGGCAAGGTCGAGTTGCGCCGCATGCTGGAAGAACTCGGCCGGCGCGGCATCAATGAGCTGCACGTGGAAGCCGGCTTCAAGCTCAACGGTTCGCTGGTGCGCGAGCATTGCGCCGACGAGCTGCTGATCTACCTCGCACCCAAGCTGCTGGGCGATGCCCAGGGCATGTTCAACCTGCCGCCGCTGGCGCGGCTGCAGGACGCCGCGCAGTTCCGCTGGCATGAGATCCGGCAGATCGGCGACGACCTGCGCCTGATTGCCCGGCGCAACGACGCGTAGCGCGCCACCCACCGGCACCGCGTATCCAGATTCCAAATACCCAAAGCAGAAGACACCACCATGTTTACAGGCATTGTCGCGGCAGTCGGCCGCATTGATTCCGTAACCCCGCTGGGCGCCGCCGATGCCGGCGTGCGCTTGCATATCGCCGCGGGCGGGCTGGACCTGTCGGACGTCATCATCGGCGACAGCATTGCCATCCAGGGCGCCTGCATGACCGTGATCGCCATGGCGCCCGACAGTTTCGACGTCGAGGTCTCGCGCGAGTCGCTGGACAAGACCGTGGGGCTGGAGAGCACCGGCCGCGTCAACCTGGAAAAGGCACTGCGCCTGGCCGACCGCCTGGGCGGCCACCTGGTGTCCGGGCACGTCGACGGCCTGGGCGAAGTTGTGCACTTCGCGCCGGTGGGCGAATCGCATGAACTGCGCATCCGCGCCCCGCGCGAGCTGGCGCGCTACCTGGCCTACAAGGGCTCGGTCGTGGTCAACGGCGTGTCGCTGACCGTCAACCGCGTCAATGACGAAGCCGACGGCTGCGTGTTCTCCATCAACCTGATCCCCCACACCGTGGAAGTCACCACGCTGCAGGAACTGAAGCCGGGCGCGCGCGTGAACCTGGAGATCGACCTGATCGCCCGCTATGTGGAGCGGATGCTGTCGACCGCGCAGGCCCCCGCGTAATAGCGCGGGCTACCTGCCCTCGTCGGGCACGTTATAGGCCTCGCGCAGCTTGTCGGTGAAGGGGCGCAGCGCTTCCACGCAGGCGCTGCTGTTGCCGCCTTCCATCGTGGACAGGCTCCAGTTGCAGCCGCCGGCGTCCGGCGCGTGCCAGACCACGTCGCCAAAGCAGGCGCCCTCGCAAGCGGCGAACTTCGATTGCTCGGCGCGTACCAGGGCACGCAGTTCGGCCTTGTGCTTGATCTGCCTCGACATGGTTGTCTCCCTTTGTAGTGCAAAGTCCGCGGGCGCGATCGGGCCGGCGCCCTGATTTGAAGTCCGGGCCGCCGCTTGCCAGCACGGCGGCATTCAGGGCGGGGCGTGCCCTTTTGTCGCGAGCATACGCTGACAAACCCCTCCTGTGGCAATTTGCTTGCACCGCCGGCCCCCTGGGAGGTGCGCCGCGCGGGGCCTGGCAGCTTTGTTGTAAGTCAGCTGGTGCCTGCAGCGCCCGAAGCCTAGAATGGTTGAGCAGCGCTTGCAGTCCATGTATGCCCACAGGCGCTCGCCACTCGTTCCCGGGCCTCCCCCCTCGACAACGTCTAGCACCGGTGACTGCTGAAGTCACTCACGGGGACCACCTGGACCTTCATGCTCCCCTGCCCGCCGCGCCGCGCGCTCGTCCGCGAGCTGGCGCTCCCGCCGTTGCTTTCAACTGCCGGCCGGATTGCTGCCCGGCACCCATGAAGGAACTCACTGTGCCCGATCCCACCGCCAGAATCCTGTATCAGCGACTTCCGGCCACGCGCCTGCTGCGTGACCGGCATCCCACTGCGCCGATGCGCGCGCGCCTGGGCTTTGTGCGCCTGGCCGCGACCCACCTGCACCGTGCCGCCACGCTGCTGATCGACTGGGACCAGGCCGTGGGCAACGGATGGCCGCGGCTGCAGCCGCCGTCCTCCCCCCTGGCGAAGACATTCCGGCGCCCAGGCGCCCGGCGCTTCGCAGGCTTTCCGTGGTCCAGCGGCAAATGGACCTGACACCAAGCGAGGCATGACCATGCTCACCCTGTTGTATTTCCGGCTGAACGACATTGCCGCGGCAAGGCACGCGCACGCACAGCTTGGCGAGCTGGCCGCGACTCCCGCACGCATCGACGGGCCATGGTTCTTCCAGCGCGACAACCAGCCGGCCGAAGGCCTGCCCGCGCCCCACGCGGCGCAGATCACCTATCGCAATGAAGTCGCGGCGGCCGGCATGGCCGCCGGCGCGCTGCTGGTGGCCTGGATCGTGTTCCGCTACGGCACGCCGGTCAACGCGGCCACGGGCTTCATGGCCTACCTCGGCGGCATGGCGCTGGGCGCCGTGGTCGGCCGGTGGCTGGGCAGCGTGATCGGCGCCGGCATCATGCGCGCCGGCCTGAGGCGGCAGAAGCGACAAATGACCGCAGGCCAGCTGATGATGATCTGCGCATGCGACCCGCACGCAAAGGGGCGGCTCCGCGAGATCGCCCAGGATGCCGGCGCCGCCGCCATCGACCCACAGGATGGCCGGCTGCCCCTGCGCGGCTGGCTGACAGACCGCCACTGGCCCGCATGGCTTGCAGGCCATGGCCAGCGCGCTGTCCCACACAGGAAACAAGCATGAGCGAGAGTTTTTTCTATCAGCATTGCCACGTTGTCGTGACACTGGCCGAGGTCACCTTCGGCAAGTGGGAATGGACCTATGCGCTGGATGCGCATGCCAGGTTCACCAAACCCAACGCCGGCTTCCTCACGCGCGAGCTCGCGCTGGCTGACGCGACCCGCGCGGCCAGGGCGCGCATCGCCAGGACCTCGCGGCTGCGTGCCGCAGGCCACGACGGCACCGCGCTGGCCGCCGCCGCATAGCCCCGGCCGGGCCAGGCGCCGGCACCCTGCCGGCAACGGGGCGGCCCATGCATCACCGCGCTCCCCACCCGCTTCAGGCAGGCGCCGTACTTTCCGGCGCCGTCGCCTCACGCCTTGCCTGCCTTGGCGTACAATACCCGGCTTGACTGGGCAACCTGCCGGGCGTATATGGCCTGGCCGGCCCGGCCCGACGCCCCGCCTCAGTCCGGCCGCTTTCAACCGCGGCCATGTTTCCTGCCCCAGCTATTCGCCGGTTTTTCGCTCGATTCGCCCCAATTTGCCGTTCAGCACGCCATGAAAATCGCCCGTACCGAAGACATCATTGCCGACATCCGCGCCGGCCGCATGGTCATCCTCGTCGATGAGGAAGACCGCGAAAATGAAGGCGACCTGGTGCTGGCTGCCGATTTCGTCACACCGGAAGCGATCAACTTCATGGCCAAGCACGGCCGCGGGCTGATCTGCCTGACCCTGACCGCCGAGCGCTGCCGCCAGCTGGACCTGCACCCGATGGTCAGCCGCAACGGCACCCAGCACGGCACCAACTTCACCGTGTCGATCGAGGCTGCCGAGGGCGTGACCACCGGCATTTCCGCCGCCGACCGCGCCCGCACCGTGCAGGCCGCCGTCGCCCGCGACGCCAGGCCGGCCGACCTGGTCCAGCCCGGCCATATCTTCCCGCTGACGGCCCAGCCCGGCGGCGTGCTGATCCGCGCCGGCCATACCGAGGCCGGCTGCGACCTGGGCGCGCTGGCAGGCCTGACGCCGGCGGCTGTGATCTGCGAGATCATGAAGGACGACGGCACCATGGCGCGCCTGCCGGACCTGATCGAGTTCGCGCAGGAACATGACCTGAAGATCGGCACCATTGCCGACCTGATCCACTACCGCAGCCGCACCGAGAGCATTATCGAGCGTGTGGGCGAGCGCGCCATGCAGACCCCCTACGGCACCTTCCACAGCATCGCCTACCGCGACAAGCCCACCGGCCAGGCGCACCTGGCGCTGGTCAAGGGTTCGCCCGCGCCGGACCAGGAAACGCTGGTGCGCGTGCATGAGCCCTTCTCGGTGCTGGACCTGCTGGAAGTGAAGTGCACCACGCATTCCTGGAGCATTCCGGCGGCAATGAAAGCCATCGCCGAGGCCGACAGCGGCGTGATCGTGCTGCTTAACTGTGGCGACTCGGCCGACCAGCTGTTCACGCAGTTCAGCGCGCTGGACGCGCCGCAGTCGCGCCCGCGCCGCAAGCCGGACCTGCGCACCTACGGCATGGGCGCGCAGATCCTGAAGGACGTGGGCGTGGGCAGGATGCGCGTGCTGGCGTCGCCGCAGCGCATGCCCAGCATGACCGGGTTCGACCTTGAAGTCACCGGCTACCAACCCATGAACGGCCAGGCCGACTGAGCCTGCGCCACCCGGACACCCCGGCAGCGCGCACCAGCGCCGTTGCCGCCCCCGAAAACTGGAGAACTGAACAATGGATCACGGCTTCTACCCCAGCAACCTCGACGGTGAAGGCCTGCGTATCGGCATCGTGCAGGCCCGCTTCAACGAGCCGGTCTGCGCCGAACTGCTCGAAGCCTGCGTGGCCGAGCTGGAAAAGCTCGGCGTCGAGGGCGAAGACACCCTGGTGGTGACCGTCCCCGGCGCGCTGGAAATCCCGCTGGCGCTGCAGAAGATGTGCGAGAGCGGCCAGTTCGACGCCCTGGTCGCCCTGGGCGCCGTGGTGCGCGGCGAGACCTACCACTTCGAGCTGGTCTCGAACGAGTCGGGCGCCGGCATCACCCGCGTCGGCCTGGACTTCAATGTGCCGATCGCCAATGGCATCCTGACCGTGGATACCGACGAGCAGGCCCACGCCCGCACCCGCGAGAAGGGCCGCGACTGCGCCCGCGCCGCGGTGGAGATGGCCAACCTGGTCGCCGCGCTCGATTCGCTGCGCGGCCAGGAAGATGAAGACGAGGACGACGATGAGTGATACGTCGAACACCCCCGACAACGACGGCGTCAAGGCAGCCGGCGGCAAGCCCGCCGCAGCCCGCACCGAGGCCAAGGCACCGCCCAAGAGCGCGCGCCGCCGCTCGCGCGAGCTGGCGCTGCAAGGGCTGTACCAGTGGCTGCTGAACCGCAATGACATCGGGGCGATCCAGGCTCACCTGCATGATGCGCAAGGCTTCAACAAGGCCGACCGCGAGCACTTCGACGCGCTCCTCAACGGCGCCGTACGCGAGGAAGCCCGCCTGACCGCCGCCTTCGAGCCGTTCCTGGACCGCAAGGTCGAAGAACTGTCGCCGGTGGAGCGTGCCGCCCTGCTGGTCGGCAGCTATGAGCTGGTGCACTGCCTCGACATCCCGTACAAGGTCGTGATCAACGAAGCCGTCGAGCTGACCAAGACCTTTGGCGGCGTCGAAGGCTACAAGTACGTCAACGGCGTGCTGGACAAGCTTGCCGCCCAGGTGCGCGCGGCCGAGGTCGCGGCGCGCCGCTGAGTTGCCAACTGAGCCGCCCGCGGGCCGGCCCACGCCATCACGGCTGGCTTGCGCCGGCAGTGATGAGGACGGCACCCGCCCCGGCGGGTGTTTTCATTCCTACCTACCCTCTTGCTGAACGGGCCCCAGGCCCGTCCCGGACCACCATGGACATGCAGCGCCTGGCCACCGCCTCCCGCCTCGCCAATATCGACGCCTTCCACGTGATGGAGCTGGCCAAGCAGGCCGCCGCGCTGGAGCGCGCCGGACGCCACATTGTGCACATGGGCATCGGCGAGCCGGATTTCACCGCCGCCGAGCCGGTGGTGCGCGCAGCCGAAGCCGCCATGCGCCGCGGCGTGACGCAGTACACCGGTGCGCTCGGCATCCATCCGCTGCGCGAGGCCATCGCGGGCTATTACAAGACGGCCTACGGGCTGGATATCCCGGCCCGGCGCGTGATCGTCACGGCCGGCGCCTCGGGCGCGCTGCTGCTGGCGTGCGCGGTGCTGGTCGAGATCGGCGCCGAGGTGCTGATGCCCGACCCCAGCTACCCCTGCAACCGGCACTTCGTCGCCGCCTTCGACGGCGCCGCGCGCATGATCCCGAGCGGGCCGGCCGAGCGCTTCCAGCTGACCGCCGCGCAGGTCGAGGCCAACTGGGGCGAGCAGACCCGCGGCGTGCTGCTGGCATCGCCCTCCAACCCCACCGGCACCTCGATCCTGCCCGACGAGCTCGCCCGCATCCTGCAGGCCGTGCGCGCGCGCAACGGCTTTGCCATCCTCGACGAGATCTACCAGGGCCTGTCCTATGACGCCCCGCCGGTCTCGGCACTGAGCCTGGACGAGAACGTGGTCACGGTGAACAGCTTCTCCAAGTACTTCAACATGACGGGCTGGCGCCTGGGCTGGCTGGTGGTGCCGGAGGCGCTGGTGGAAGCCTTCGAGAAGGTCGCGCAGAACCTGTTCATCTGCGCGTCGGCCGTGGCGCAGTACGCTGCGCTGGCCTGCTTTACCCCCGAGGCCCTGGCGATCTACGACGAACGCAAGGCCGAGTTCCGCCGCCGCCGCGACCTGATCGTGCCAGCGCTGGAGGCCCTTGGCCTGCGCGTGCCGGTGCGCCCGGACGGCGCCTTCTATGTCTACGCGGACTGCCGCGGCGTCAACCACCCCGCCGCCGGCGATGCCGACCGGCTGACGCAGGCAATGCTGCACGATGCGGGCGTGGTCATGGTGCCGGGGCAGGATTTCGGCCCGCATACTGCGAAGGACTACATCCGGATCTCGTACGCGACCTCGCGCGAGAATATCGAGGAGGCGATGGCGCGCCTCGGCAAGCTGTTCCGCTGACCGGCCTCTGCCGCGGCTGAAGCAGGCAAAAGAAAAGCACCCCGCGGGGTGCTTTTCTGATTGGCGGTACCGTTCCGAGCTCAGGCGTTGTGCGGACCGTTGTTCGCTTCCAGCTTCTCGGTCGGGGCCAGCTGCTCGGCCGGGGCCTTGACCTCGACCGGCTTGTCGGCGTTGGCGGGCGCGTTGCGCACGCCCAGCAGCTGGCGCAGGCGGGCACGCTCGGCCAGCACCTTGGCGCCGTAGCCGCCATCGGTAGCCGTGGTGGCACCGACGTAATACTTCAGGCCGCCTTCGATCGAGCCGGCGCGGGCGATGCAGTCCTTGAGCACCAGCGCGCCGATCTTGATATTGGCGTACGGGTTCAGTGCCGCGGCAACGCCGCCTACGGCCTCGTACTTGTCCTGGTGGACCTTGGTCATGACCTGCATCAGGCCCTGCGCTCCCACGCCGCTTTCAGCGTACGGGTTGAAGCTGGACTCGATCGCGATCACGCCCAGGATCAGCAGCGGGTCGATGCCGACCTCGCGGCCGGTCAGGTAGGCCGCCTTCACCAGCTGCGCGGTGGCCTGCGCCGCCACGCGGTACTTGCGGGCGATATAGTCGGCCACGGCCGCCTGCTCGCGCGCGCTGCCCAGCGTGGCGGTGCTGCGGGCGTCTTGCGCCACGCGCGTGACCGGGATCCGCGCGGCGAGGTGCGCGACCGACGGCACCTTGGCGGATGCCGCCAGGCTCCATTCGTCCACGCCCGACACCGTCGGCAGGCCGGCCTTGCCAAAGGCAAGCTTGGCCGCGGCGACGTCCGCCGAATGCGGCGGCACGGCAGTGCTGGCCACGGCAGGCGCGGCCGGCATGGCGGCGCCAACCAGCACCGCGGGCGCTTCGTCACCCGCCAGCAGCGCGGCCAGCGTGGTGCGCCATTCCTGGCTCAGCGACAGCGACACGGCCGAAACGACCGCGACCACGCCCAGGCTGTTCAGGGCGTACTTCAGCGTTGTGCGGCCACCGCGCAACGCGCGGCCCGCGACCGGATGCGCAAGACGGACCTGCAATGCCCGACTCACTCCGGGTACCGGCTGTCGGAGACGGACCTGCAAGGCCCGCCCGATGCCGGGAAGATGAAGGGTTTTCCAACCGCTCATGCTTACCTCCATCCGTTGCCCGCTTCGCGCGCCCGACTGCGGCACGCGCCCGATCTCAACGTACTCAAGTAAGGATGCCGCGCCGTCCAGCAGTGACGACCAAGCATCTGTTGGCAGGCGCTCCCCGTGCGCCCAACTGGAAACAGGCTACGCTCTGGGGGAGCGCACCCTGCCACGACTAAACTCACTACGCTCCGGCAAGTCGCCGGAGGCGACCGGTCGGCCCGCTTTGCTTCGGGTCCATACATCGGTCCTTGCTGGAGGGACTTTCTGGCACATTTTCTTTATGTGCACCCCTTGACACAGGGGGAAAATCCATGTTGCGACGCAACACTCCATGGAGCAAGACCGGATTGTAGGAACGGTGTTATATCCCGTCAAGAATAATAATTTCGATTTCTACTACTTACAGTTATTTGTAACAATGGTTGCCATGTCGCCATCGGATCACCCGATTGCCCGCAAACGCAGGCGTGGCCTTGGCTGGTCGCCCGGAAAAGTACGCTGTCAGCGACAAAAAACTTACAATTTGCGTGGCTTGATTTTGATGATTTTTTTGCCGCGGCGCCGGTGAATGTGTATCGTCACCGACTTCGACGCCGCCTTGCAGAGGCTTTCCCCCAGCCCCGCACCACAACAGAATTCACTATGCAATACAAAGACTTGCGCGACTTCATCGGCCAACTCGAAGGCATGGGCGAGCTGCGGCGCATCGCCCGGCCGGTCGCGCCCAACCTGGAAATGACCGAAGTCTGCGACCGGCTGCTGCGCGCCGGAGGCCCCGCGGTCCTTTTTGAGAAACCTTCCGGAGCCAGCACCGATGGAGGTATCTATAGCGTCCCCGTGCTGGCCAATCTGTTCGGCACGACACACAGAGTCGCACTTGGCATGGGCGCCGAATCGATGGAGGACCTGCGCGACATCGGCCGGGTCTTGTCGGCACTGAAGGAACCGGAACCGCCGCGCGGCCTGCGCGAGGCCGGCAAGCTGTTCACGCTGGCCAAATCTGTGTGGGACATGGCACCAAAGCGCGTCAGCAGCCCGGCCTGCCAGGAGGTGGTGTGGGAAGGCAACGACGTCGACCTGGCGCGCCTGCCGATCCAGACCTGCTGGCCGGGCGACGCCGCGCCGCTGATCACCTGGGGCCTGGTGGTGACCAAGGGCCCGCACAAGAAGCGCCAGAACCTGGGCATCTACCGCCAGCAGGTGATCGGCCGCAACCAGGTCATCATGCGCTGGCTCGCGCACCGCGGCGGCGCGCTGGATTTCCGCGAGCATGCGCTGGCCAATCCCGGCAAGCCCTTCCCGATCGCGGTGGCGCTGGGCGCCGACCCCGCCACCATCCTGGGCGCGGTGACGCCGGTGCCCGATACGCTGTCCGAGTACCAGTTCGCCGGCCTGCTGCGCGGCAGCCGCACCGCGCTGGCCGGCTGCCTCACGCCGACGCTGTCCGAGCTGAGCGTGCCGGCTTCTGCCGAGATCGTGCTCGAAGGCCATATCCAGCCCGACCCGAACCACCCGTCCGGCTACCAGCATGCGCTGGAAGGCCCGTTCGGCGACCACACCGGCTATTACAACGAGCAGGACTGGTTCCCGGTGTTCACCATCGACCGCATCACCATGCGGCGCGACCCGATCTACCACTCCACCTACACCGGCAAGCCGCCCGACGAGCCCGCCGTGCTGGGCGTGGCGCTGAACGAGGTGTTCGTGCCGCTGCTGCAGAAGCAGTTCCCGGAGATCACCGACTTCTACCTGCCGCCCGAGGGCTGCAGCTACCGCATGGCGCTGGTGCGCATGAAGAAGCAGTACGCCGGCCATGCCAAGCGCGTGATGTTCGGCGTGTGGAGCTTCCTGCGGCAGTTCATGTATACGAAGTTCATCGTGGTGGTCGATGACGATGTCGACGTGCGCGACTGGAAGGAAGTGATCTGGGCCATCACCACCCGGGTCGACCCCAGCCGCGACACGGTGCTGGTCGACAACACGCCGATCGATTACCTGGACTTCGCCTCGCCGGTGTCGGGCCTGGGCTCCAAGATGGGCATCGACGCGACCGACAAGTGGCCGGGCGAGACCACGCGGGAATGGGGCACGCCGATCTCAATGGATGCGGCCGTCAAGGCAAAGGTCGACACCATGTGGGAAACGCTGTTCGAGCGCCCCGCCAACCGCTGATGAACCGCTGACGGGCAACCGCGCCCGTCCCCCGTTATCATGTCAGGCTGATGCCGGGTGTCGCCCCAAGCGCCCCCGGAACGACCATCGGACCATCCCATGCCCGCGACAGACGGGCGCAAGGAGGAGACATGACGACCGCCGCCCCGCTCACCGAAGGCAACCTGATGTGGACGCCGTCCGAGGCGTTCCGCGACAGCAGCCAGATCGCCGCCTTCATGGGCTGGCTGCGCGCCGAGCGCAGCCTGGCCTTTGACGACTACGACAGCCTGTGGCAGTGGTCGGTCACCGAGCTGGAAGCCTTCTGGGATGCCGTGCGCGCGTATTTCGACGTGCATTTCGACACGCCCGCCACGCAGGTGCTGGACCGCCACACTATGCCGGGCGCGCGCTGGTTCGAAGGCGCGACGCTGAACTACGTGCAGCAGGTATTCCGCCATGCCGGCACCGGCAGCGCCCGCCAGCGCGCCGCGATCCGTTATGCCGGCGAAGCGCAGCCGCTGGCCGAAGTGAGCTGGGCCACCCTCGAAGCCCAGGTCGCGTCGCTGGCGCATGCGCTGCGCCAGATGGGTGTGCAGCGCGGTGACCGTGTCGCCGGCTACCTGCCCAATATCCCCGCCACCATCGTCGCCTTCCTCGCCACCGCCAGCCTCGGCGCGGTGTGGTCGGGCTGCGCGCCCGACATGGGCCAGGTGGCAGTGATCGACCGCTTCCGCCAGATCGAGCCCAAGGTGCTGATAGCCGTCGATGGCTACCGCTATGGCGGCAAGGTCTACGACCGGGCCCCGGTGGTGGCAGACCTGGTCGCCACCCTGCCCTCGCTGACCGATCTCGTGCTCGTGCCACAGGTCGGCAGCAATGCGGCGCCGCCCGCTGGCGTGCGCACCCATGCCTGGCAGGAGGTGCTGGCGCACGACGTGCCGCTGGCGATCGAGCCGGTGCCGTTCGACCACCCGCTCTGGATCGTCTATTCGTCCGGCACCACCGGCATGCCCAAGCCGATCGTGCATGGTCATGGCGGCATCGTCATCGAGCAGCTCAAGCTGATGGCCTTCCATAACAACCTGGGCCCGGACGATGTCTTCCACTGGTACAGCAGCAGCGGCTGGATCATGTGGAACGCGCAGGTGGCCGGGCTGCTGCTGGGCACCACCATCGCGCTGTATGACGGCAACCCGGCTTTTCCGGATGCCGGCGTGCTGTGGCGCTTCGTCGACGATGCCGGCGTGACCATGTTCGGCGCCGGCGCGGCCTTCTTCACCAACTGCATGAAGGCCGGCATCGAGCCGGCGCGCATCGCCGACGTGTCGCGCCTGCGCGGGCTCGGCTCGACCGGCTCGCCGCTGCCGGTCGAGGCCTACGACTGGATCTACCGCCATGTGCGCGAAGACATCTGGCTGGTGCCGATGTCGGGCGGCACCGACTTTGCCGGCTCGTTCGTCGCCGGCTGCCCGCTGCTGCCGGTCTATTCCGGCGAGATGCAGTGCCGCTGCCTGGGCGCCAGGGTGGAGGCCTTCGACGACCACGGCCAGCCGCTGCTCGACGCGGTGGGCGAACTGGTCTGCACCGAGCCGATGCCGTCGATGCCGCTCTACCTGTGGGGCGACACCGACGGCAAGCGCTATCGCGACAGCTATTTCGACACCTATCCCGGCGTCTGGCGGCATGGCGACTGGCTCAAGATCACAAAGCGCGGCGGCGCTGTGATCTACGGGCGCTCGGACGCCACCATCAACCGCCACGGCATCCGCATGGGCACCAGCGAGCTGTACCGCGTGGTGGAAGACCTGCCGGAGGTGCTCGACAGCATGGTGGTCGACCTGGAATACCTGGGCCGCGAATCCTATATGCCGCTGTTCGTGGTGCTGCGCGAAGGCCTGGTGCTGGATGATGCGCTGCGCGACACCCTGCGCGCGCGCATCCGCGACGCGCTGTCCTCGCGCCACGTGCCCAACGAGATCGTGCAGGTGCCCGGCGTGCCGCGCACGCTGTCGGGCAAGAAGATGGAGGTGCCGATCAAGAAGCTGCTGCTCGGCCATGCGCCGCAGGGCATCGCCAACCGCGATGCGATGGCCAACCCGGACACGCTCGACTGGTACTTCGACTACGCCGCACGCTTCCTGAAAGCACGGCAGGCCGACTCCGCCACGGCGTAGCGCCGGCGGACGCGGCGGTTGCCAGCGAGGACATCAGAACTCCACATCCAGCTCGCTGATTTCGTCGGGTTCCTCGCGCGCCGCCGCGATCCACTCCTGCAGTTCCGGCATCGACAGGATCTGCTTGCAGTAGGCAACCGGCACGGGATCGAGCATCACGCCATAGGTGACAAAGCGCGTCACCACCGGCGCGTACATGGCGTCGGCCATGGTGCGCGTGCCGAACAGGTACGGCCCGCCATAGCGCGTCAGGCATTCGGTCCAGATCGCCGTGATGCGATCGATGTCCGCCTGCGCACGCGACCATACCTTCATCCCGGGGAAATGCCCCTTCAGGTTCATCGGCAGCGCCGAACGCATCGCGGCAAACCCGGAATGCATCTCGCCGCAGATGGCGCGGCAGTGGGCACGCGCGGCGCGGTCTTCCGGCAGCAGGCCAGCCTTGGGGTGGATTTCATTCAGGTATTCGGCGATTGCCAGCGTGTCCCACACCGTCACGCCGTGGTGGCGCAGGCACGGCACCAGGATCGACGGGGACAGCAGCAGGATTTCCGCACGCGCCGCGGCGTCGTCCGGCGGCACCAGCACTTCTTCGAATTCCAGGCCGGCAAAGCGCGCCAGCAGCCAGCCGCGCAGCGACCATGAGGAATAGGTCTTGCTGCTGATGGTGAGTGTGGTCTTGGACATCGCGCCTCCTTTACTGCTTGTTGCCGCCCGTGGCCGCGCACCTATGCAGTGCATCCGGCAGGCACCAGTCTGAAGCCGCTGCGCGCAACGCGCCGCGAAGCGGCGTCATGCCCATGCGCCAGGCGCATGCCTCGCTACTTGCGCGGCATGGTCCGCCCGCTCACAGCACAAAGCGCAAGGCGCGTGCCAGGCATAAACTGATGGCATGCATATTGCGGCTTGCAAGAGCCAGAATAGCGGGGACCGAGCCATGCTGTACCACGCCTACCAGATCTACGCGGACATGATACTGCCGGCCTGCACGCTGGCGGAGCTGGCTGCCGCGACGCTGGCGGCAAATCCCAGGTCCGGTGGTTTCGACGCGGTGCCCCGCCTGCGTGCCGCCTGCGAGCTCATCGCGCTGGTGCGGCTCACGCACCACCGGCCGGCCTTCGGCATCGACCACGCTACCGTCGGCGGCCAGCCGGTGCCGGTCACCGAGGAAGTCGTCGCGCGCACGCCGTTCTGCTCGCTGCTGCACTTCCGCCGCCACGGCATCGTCGGCCAGCCGCGCGTGCTGCTGGTGGCGCCGATGTCCGGCCACTTCGCCACGCTGCTGCGCGGCACGGTCCAGACCATGCTGGCCGACCACGACGTCTATCTCACCGACTGGCACAACCCCCGCGACATTCCGCTGCTGGCCGGGCGCTTCGGTTTCGACGAATTCGTGCAGCACCTGATCGGCTTCCTGCAGACGCTGGGCGGCGGCACGCATCTGGTGGCGATTTGCCAGCCTACCGTGGCGGCGCTGGCGGCAGCGGCACTCATGGCCGAGGACGGGGACCCCGCCCAGCCGCCCAGCCTGACGCTGATGGCCGGCCCCATCGACGCGCGCGTCAACCCGACCAAGGTCAACGCGCTGGCCATGAGCCAATCCCTCGAATGGTTCGAGCGCACCCTGATCGGCATGGTGCCGCTGCGCTTTGCCGGCGCGATGCGGCGCGTCTACCCGGGCCATGTGCAGCTGCTGGCCTTCATGAGCATGAACCCGGAGCGGCACGAACAGGCGCTGCGCGAGCTCTACGCCCTGCGCGAGCGCGGCGAGCACGACAAGGCCGATGCCATCCGCGACTTCTACATCGAGTACTTCGCCACCATGGACCTGACCGCGGAGTTCTACCTGGAAACCGTCAGCCTGGTATTCCAGCGCTTCCTGCTGGCCCAGGGCCTGCTTGACGTGAGCGGACGCCGTGTCCGCACGCACGCCATCCACCGCACCGCCCTGCTCACCGTGGAGGGCGAACGCGACGATATCTGCGCCATCGGCCAGACCGTGGCGGCGCAGGACCTGTGCGCCAGCCTGCGCCCCTACATGCGCATGCATCATGTGCAGACCGGGGTCGGGCACTATGGGGTGTTCAATGGCAGGCGGTGGGAAACGCAGGTGTACCCGCTGGTGCGCAACACCATCTACACCAGCAGTTAGGACGGCCGCAGCCAGCGCGCTGGCCTGGCTTATCATGGCAGCTGCGCCAGGCGGCACGCGAACGGCGCGGCACCAACAATCAACATGCCATTGCTTCCGACACAAGACTTCCAGGGCCAGCCACTGGTCCGGGTCGGCGCTGCCGACACGTTCCTGCTGCTCGCCCCGCAACACGGCGGGCGGCTGGTCCGCTGGGTGCACCGCGGCCAGGACATCCTCTACTGGCCGGACGCTGCCGACTGGTCCCGCCCGGCCAAGGTCCGCGGCGGCAACCCGCTGCTGTTTCCGTTTATCGGCCGGCATTTTGCCGATGGCAGTCCCGGGCAGTGGCGCGACGGACAAGGGACGGTGCACACGCTGGCGCAGCACGGCTTTGCGCGCGACCTGCCCTTCGACGTCAGCGCCGTCGACGCGCAAGGCGCGATCACGATGACGCTGCGCGACAGCGATGCAACGCGCGCCGGCTACCCCTTTGCCTTTGTCTTCGACGCCATCTACCGCCTGCTGCCCGACGGCCTCGAAGTCACGCTGCGCACCACCAATACCGGCGCGCAACGCCTGCCCTGCTATCCCGGCCACCATTTCTATTTCGCGCTGCCGCACGCGCAACGTGCCGCGGCGTCGCTGGCATTGCCGGGCACGGAACGCATGCGCCAGCTACCCGATGGCAGCCCCGGGCCCGCAGAGCCGGGCGAGACGACTTATCGGCTGGACGACGCACGCCTGCAGGACACGTTCCACGTCTTGCGCGACAGCCCGTCCGCCGCGCTGGCGATGCCGGACCGCCGCGTCACGTTCGAACTCGACCTCGCCGGCAGCGCGCCATGGCATGCCGTGACGACCTGGGCCGAAACCGAAACCTCTGACTTCTATTGCGTGGAACCGTGGGTAGGCCTGCCCGATGCGATCCACCACGGCCAGGGGCTGCGCTGGATCGAGCCGGGGCAAACGGAAAGCGCGATATGCCGGCTGCGGGTGGCTGGCTGAGTCAGTGCATCGGGCTCAGTGCTCGAAATCCAGCCCGCCGATCAGGATCGCCGGGTCAGCCTGCGACAGCGAGCGGAAGTCGATCCCGCGCGGCTCCTGCCAGGCGCGCAGCTTGGCCGGCAACGCCGCCAGGTAACCGGCAAAGCGCGTCTCGCCCCCTGCGGCAAACAGCCGTTGCACCTCCAGCCCGTCCCACGCCAGCGTGATATCCAGCGCATAAGGGTGGCGCCGCAGGTCCGGCGGGCCATCCCCGGTCACGCGCAGGCGCGGCGGCCGGCCGGGGGCTTCGGCGGGCAGGGACTGGAGTTGCACGCGCCGGTCATGCTGGCCAATCGCGGCGGCGATGCGCGGCAGGCATTCCGCTTCAAAGCGGGCGAAGAAATCGGTGGTCAAGGTGGCGGCGTCCTGACGTTGCGAGTTGAAGCGATGGCGGCACACAACCGTGCGCCATCGTGCCAGCAACTATACGCCGCCGGGTGTCATACCGGGCGATAGACCTGGAAGCCCAGCCCCGGCGACAGCACCGCGGTCTCCCCTTCCTGCAGCGCCACCGGCCGCAGGCTGCCATTGGCCATCGACTCCCCCGCAAACTCAGCAATATTGCGCAGGCGGGCCGCCGGGATCCCCAGCGCGCTGAGGCGCAATTCCAGCTGCTCCGCGGTGCCCACCGCCACCGCGCCCGCAATCGCCCGCTTGAGCGCGGCCGGATCGAGCGAGCGCACGAAGGCAGGCAAGGCGCCGGCATCCAGCGGCGTCTCGAACAAGGCTGGATCCTGCGCAAGCCCGCCCAGCCCGAGTGCGTCAAGCAGCGCCAGCAACTGCTTCGGCGTATTCGCGCCGATTGCCAGCCAGCCATCCTGCGTGCGGAAGAAATCGGCCGACGGGCTGCCCGAATAGCCCTGGTTGCCCTGCCGCGCCGGCACGCCGCCGGTGGTCATGGCATCGCATGTCATCGGATACATCAGTTGCAGGCCGGCGGTGGCCATCGATACGTCGAGCAGCATGCCCCGCCCCGTGCGTTCGCTCTCGCGCACGCCGGCCAGGATGGCAAAGGCGGCCAGCATGCCGGTGGCCGAGTCGATCACCGGGAAGCCGGTCTTCATCGGCGGATCGCCCTCGGTGCCGGCCATCCAGGCCATGCCGGTGGCGGCCTGCACCACGTGGTCGTAGGCAGGCCGGCCATGCCACCGCGCCGCACCGCGGCCAAAGCCCGAGATGCTGCAATAGACCACGCGCGGATTGCGCGCGCGCACGGCTTCATAGCCCAGCCCGAAACGCTCGAGCACGCCCGGCCGCAGGTTGTCGACGAAGACGTCGCAGCGGCCGGCCAGTTCCAGCGCGTGTTCGCGCCCGGCCTCATCCGACAGGTCGAGCGCCAGCGACGACTTGCCCGCATTGAGCGCGACAAAAGCGGCATGCCCCTTGCCCGCGCGGCGCATCACGTCGCCACCGCCGGCGCTCTCGACCTTGGTGACCTGTGCGCCCAACTGGGACAGCAGGAAGGTGGCAAACGGCCCGGCGATCACGTGCGAGAAATCCAGCACGCTGATGCCGGCCAGCGGGGCAAAGTCCGGTTGTGGAGCGAGGGTCATGGGATGGCCTATTCGATGGTGATGCGGTTCTTGTCGATAACCTGGCGGATGCGGGTGGTCTCGTCGGCCACCAGCCGCGAGAAGGCTTCAGGCGTGGGCGTCGGCGCAAGCACCGCGCCCATCTCGGCATAGAGCCGGCGCAGGCCGGGATCAGCCAGCGCCTGCATCACCGCGGCATGCAGCCGCGCCACGATCGGCGCGGGCAGATGCGGCGGCGCCCAGATGCCGCTCCATGCATCGAGATCGAGATCCTTGCGGCCCAGCGCCTCATTCAGCGTAGGCACCTGCGGCAGCACCGCGGCGCGGCTGGCCGAGGTCACCGCCAGGGCCCGCGCCTTGCCGCTGGCGATCTGCGGAATCGCCGTCGCCGCCACCGGGAAACCGAACTGCGTGTCGCCCTTGATCAGCGCTGGCACGATCTCGACCGAGCCCTTGTACGGCACATGCACCACGTCGATGCCGGTGGCCGACGCAAACGCCGCACCCGACACATGCGCGGCCGAGCCGATCCCGCCCGAGGCGTAGTTCAGCGTGCCGGGCGCGCGGCGCGCCGCGGCGACCAGGTCGGCCACGTTCCGGTACGGCGAGCTGGCGCTGACCACCAGCACCGCCGGGCTGACGCCAACGCGGATGACGTGGGTGAACGCCATCGGGTCGAACTTTGCGCCGGGCTGCAGCAGCTTCTGCGTGACATGGGTCGAGGCACCCAGCATCAGCGTGTAGCCATCCGCCGGCTGCTGCGCGACAAACTCCGCGGCCAGGATGCCGCCTGCACCGACCTTGTTCTCGACCACCACCGGCTGGCCGAGCGCGCGCGCAAGCAACTCAGCCAGCTTGCGGGTCTGGATATCCGGACCGCCGCCGGCGGCGTAGGGCACCACCAGCCGGATCGGCCGGTTGGGATAGGGACTGGCCGCACCGGCCCTGCCCAGCGCGGCAGCGGCCGGCAGCGCCAGCAGGGACTTCAGCAGCAGGCGGCGCCCGACGTTGGCATGCATCGCATGTCTCCTCCATGGTTTGCCCCGATTGTCCGGCGCCGGGCCATTCGAAACAATTATCCAGTTTTGATGGAGCCATCACGCTTTGTTATGAGTCCCGCCTCCCCTACGCGCCCGAGCGCCGCCACCCCTTCTCCCAACCGGATCGACCGGCTGCGCATCCGGCACCTGCGCCTGCTCGACCTGGTGGCGCGCAGCGGCTCGCTGACCGCGGCCGGCGAAGCGCTGCATATCAGCCAGCCCGCGGTCACCAAGATGCTGCAGGAGCTGGAGCACGCCTTCGGCTGCAAGCTGATTGAACGCACCACGCGCGGCGGGCGGCTGAGTCCCGCGGGCGAACGCGCGCTGGAGCGGCTGCGCGTGGTGCTGGGCGTGATCGACGCCGCCGGCGAGGCGCTGCAGGCGCGCCCGGAGGTACCGCTGGTCCGGCTGGGCATGCTGCCGCTGGTGGGCGTGGACGTGCTGCCGCAGGCGGTCGCGCTGCTGCTGGCCCAGGAAGCGCTGCCGCGGCTGGCAGTGCGCGAACATACCGTCGGCGGCCTGACCGCAATGCTTTGCGAAGGCGAACTCGACTGCATCGTGGGCCGGCTGCAGAAAGACGATACCGACCAGCTCAAGGCCAAAGTCCACATCACCCCGCTGCGCGATGAATACCTGGCCGTGGTCTGCGCCCCCGGCCACGCGTTGGCGCGGCGCCGCGAGGTTGCGCTGGCGGACCTGCATGAAGGCCCCTGGATCCTGCCGCCGCGCGGCACCCACACGCGCGACGTGTTCGAGCAGCCCTTCCTCGACGCCGGCCAGCTGCCGCCCGTTCCGCATATCGAATCGGCCTCGTTCCACAGCAACCTGGCCATGACCGCCGCCGGCGGCTTCCTGACGGTGGCGCCGGCCACGGCGCTGGCCCACTACCAGGCCATGTCGATGGTGCGGGAAGTGCGGCTGCGCACACCGTTTGCCTCGGGCCGGCTGGTCTTCATCACCCCGGCGGAGATCGAGGCGCCGCCCGCCGTGATCCGGTTGCGCGAAGCCCTCGAAACGGTGACAAGGCAGGACACCGGCGCACCGCCGGCACGCGCGCGGCGCCGCTGACGGGTCACGGGCTGGCTGCCGCACTACACTGGAAATGGATGCACCGCCATTTCCGGCCCAAGGGAACCGGCCGCCTTTCCCCGGCCCCAGCCAGTGCTGATCACCCGATGAACCGCCTCAGGTACGCAGTAAGCCTGTCCTATGAGGTCATGGATCCCATGGCGGACTTCCTGCTCAATATCGAAGCCGCCCGCACGCCCCGGCAGTTCGTCGTCTCGGAGCAGCTGACGCTGCCGCCCGGCCTCGAGACCACCCGCTACACCGATCCCGTGCTGGCCAACCGGCTGCTCAGGCTGCGCGCGCCCCGGGGCCGCCTCGGCATCCGCTATGAGGCGATCATCGACATCGATCACTACCTGGAAGACGGCGACAGGCTGGCAGAAGTGCCCGTTGCCGAACTGCCCTTCGATGTCCTGCCCTACCTGGCACCAAGCCGCTACTGCGAATCCGACCGCCTGATGGAATTCGCCAGCCGCGAGTTCGGCGGCATGCTGCGGGGCTATGTGCGCGTCTACGCCATCCGCGAGTGGGTGCGCAATCACGTGCGCTTCCTGTCGCGCTCCACCAACGAACGCACCTCGGCTGCCGACACCGTCGTGGAGCGCACCGGCGTCTGCAGGGATTTCGCCCACCTGATGATCGCCCTGTGCCGCGCGCTGAGCATCCCGGCACGGATGTCCAGCAGCCTCGACTATGGCGCGGACGCAGGCATGGGCGCACCGGATTTCCACGCGGTCGTGGAGGTCTACCTGTCGCACCGCTGGTACCTGCTGGACCCTTCGGGCATCTCGATCCCCACCGGGCTGCTTCGCATCGGCACCGGCCGGGATGCCGCGGACATACCATTTGCGGCCATCTTCGGCCAGGTAAGGTCGGAGCGGCCCGCGGTGGAAATCGAGCCGTTGACGGATGCGGCGGCTGGTATCGGGATGCCGGAGTTTACGCCGCAGGCGATTTCGACGTGGTAGCGGATAAGGACGTTAGTGCTGGCACAGGCACTTATTTTGCCCGCACCGCAGCTGGCGGCTTGCGTCCGCGCCAGAAATCCGCATAGAATCTCGGGTTCGCGGGCGTCGTATAATGGCTATTACCTTAGCTTCCCAAGCTAAAGACGTGGGTTCGATTCCCATCGCCCGCTCCAAACTGCATCTAAGCGCTTGATTCCGCAAGGAACTTGGCCGCTACCGGGGCTGCGGCACGCAAGGCTACTACGAAAGCGTAGCCCGTATGGCCGTCAGATCAGGGTATCTCTACCGCCGACCCAGCGGTATCTATGTTGTCCGTATCTGCATCCCTGCCCGCCTACGCGACGCCGTTGGTCGTAGCGAGATTCACGTTTCGACAGGGCTGCGCGAACTTGCCCCAGCCCAAGTCCTTGCGTTTCAAACCCTGGCGGATTGGAAAGCCCGCCTACTGAAGCTCGATCGCATGGACGTATTGAAACTGGACGTTGGCAGCCCCCTGCTTGGTGGCGAAGGGTTCCTATCGCTGGAGGCAGCAGCGGACGCTATTGGACTATCCGCGCCCCGCTTGGCTGAGGAGGCCGCGAATCTGGGCGAAGATTTACACGTCTATGCCGATGGCTGGCCCTGTGTGGTGGTTGATGACATTCGCAAGCTGACTCCCGACGGCACGGACGGCACTTACTGCTACGACGAAGCCAGAGCCATTGGCATTGAGACCGCGCTACGCAAGCATGTAGTGTTGCCGGACCGGCGAGGCGCCGCAGCACAGATCGGCAGGACTGGACATGTATGCGAAGGGCTGTTCTTCCTGGACAGCCGCCGCCGCAAAGCCGCTCTTACATCAAACCCAGATACAACCGTCCCCGCCGCCCAAGTCTCAATACACAAGGACGCGGCAGAACGCATCAGGGCCGCCCTACGCGCGCACCTGACCCCGCAGGCAGTTGAAGCAGCGAAGGAAGCCGCCAGCAGGACCATAGCAGCCCCACAGGGCCACAAGCATGCCAGCATGAAGGTGAGCGAACTAGTGTCCGCCTTCGTAAAGGCGAAGGTTGACGGAGGCCGTTGGAAACTTAATCAGCAGAGCAAGATGGAAACCGTGACGGACTCCTTCGTCTCGCTCATGAATGATCCGGCGCTGGGAAAGATCGACCGCCCCCTAATCGAGCGATACCGGGAGCAATTGCGGCGCCTGCCAGCCGACATCTACCAGTTCCGCCGCAAGCACGGGGCGAACCTGACTTTACGGCAAGTGGCCGATCTGGCGGAATCGCTCGGCCTCTCGGCCAGGACTCAAACGTCGGTGGACCGGGCTGTCGGCAACCTTTCGGAAATGCTGACTTGGGCTGTCGAATCCGGCTACATGCCGGAGAACCCTGCGAAGGCGATGGCTGCCAAGCGCAGCAAGGCCGCACAGGCCAAGAACCAGCGCGACGCCTTTTCACCTGACGACCTAACGCGCGTCTTCGACGCCGAGTGGTTCAAAACAGGACGGGGCGAACTGACCAAGAGCGGCACATACCGGACATTCTGCCCGCACTACTACTGGCTGCCGCTGCTGGGCCTCTATACCGGCGCTCGCATCAACGAGTTGTCTCAGCTTTACCTTGATGACGTGCGGAAGACCGCAGCCGGCGCCTGGTATCTCGATTTCAACCTGGACGGCGCTGACAAGCTTGATGCCGATGCCCCAGAGGACAAGTCCCTCAAGACCGACGACTCTATGCGATCCGTGCCGCTTCACAGTGACGTGCTGCGACTCGGCTTTGAAATCTACGTCCAAGCATTGCGCGACGCCGGCCATACGCGCCTGTTCCCGGAATTGCTGCACGACAAGGTGAAGGGCTACGGCAAACCGACATCACAGTGGTTCACGAGATACATGAAGGCGCGTGGCATTAAGCGCAATGGCCGCAAGGTCTTTCACTCTTTCCGCCACACGTTCATCAGCGCTCTATTTGCTGAAGAGGTTCCTGAACCTATCGTAAATCAGTTCACCGGGCACGCACGTGGCCAAACAATGTCCAGCACGCGATACCGAAAGGATCACGCACCTGACAAGCTCAAACCCTACATTGAGCGCTTGTCGTTTGAGGGGTTGCCCGACATTGCCCCCTTTGACGTGGCGGCGGGCCTAGATGCGGTCAAGGATGCGCTAGACCGAAAGAAGAGCGCCAGCGGCGCCCTATAAGGTTTCGTCAAAAAACCTAGCCGTTGATGAATGGTAAGGAGTCGTATAGGTCGTTTTTTTCTAAGACTCCTACCCCTCTCCCAACCCGGCATACTAAGTCAGTAGTGACTTACCTGTAAGACGGAAAGGCAAAGCTCTGGCCTTACCTTTCCGCCCTACTACAGCCCTTCGCTTACCGTGGCGTTGCCATGACAGTCATTCACCAGGACAAACCGGCGACCGGCAGCAGTGATGCCAACGTTGATGATGGTGTGTGCGATGCGGATGGGCTCTTCTAGAAGGACAGCCTCTTCAAGATAGTCTGCTGCTTGTTCAATGGTCAGGTGTTGCATTTGATGGCTCCTTGCAGTTTGGTTGCCGTAGTTGGGGACTATGATGCAGCGCAAGCAGCGCTGCATCAGGGGGTGACGAAAAGCGTTGCAGGGGGGTGACGGAACTTCGAGAGTTGTCACCCCCCCTTCGGCGGATTTCTGTCACCCCCTGAAACCCGCGCCAGCATTGGGTTTCGAGGGGTGACAGAAGCATGGGGGAACTATGTTCCCCCAAAACACATATAGAGCAAGTAACTAACACAATCGCTCCGCTTGATATTTCTTGATGGCGGTCTCGACCTTTGCCAGATGCTTCGCCACCAAGTTGCGGGGCATGGTATCGCCGGTCATCTGTTCATAGCGCATCGCGGTCTTCGCGGGACTGACCTTCCTGCCCTTCCGAGACATGCGCGAACACAGCCAAATCCGGTGACGACGCAGGAGCGTTTTCCGAGCATCGGCCTCTGTGTAGGCGATGCTTGTATAGTCGCCGCTGAATGCCTTCAGTGCTTCCATTACGCCTGCGCGCATCTCGTCTGTCGTCCTGGCGATGCGGTTGATGTGGTCGGAACGCAGAACCGCACAATCCCACTGTTGGTCGTCATCGAGCCGCAAGCCTCTGGCGATTTCGCCCATTGAGCGGTTTCCGAAGTGGTGCAGAAACTCGCATGCGGACAGGAATGCGCCCGTGCTTCTTGCCGTGAAGACACTCTTCCATCTGAGCCGATCCACTCGCTTCATCTGGTCGGGATGCTGGCGCACGATCCATTGCACGTCATGGGCAAGCAGGTCCGATTCCTGATTCAGACTGAAGGGCTTTGAGCGAATGGAGTGCAGACGGAAACATGGCGGCACGCCGCGCCGAGTCAGTTCTTCCGCTATGACATACGCCGCGACGCGATTGCCACCGCGCCCGGTCGCATGCTCTCGATAACGGCGAATCAGTTCGTTCTGTTCAAGCCCTTTTAGCGCTTCGCGCACCCGGTCCAACCTGGCCGCATCGACACTCCACAACAAGCTCAACGGCTGAAGGCCACTCTCCTCTAGAGTGACCCGGCTAGACGTGGTCATGCCGTCTCGTCATACCAAATCGGACTCAACCCGGCAGGGTTGTCCACGATCCAGACCGGAGCGCCGTAGCGGGTTCCAAAGTAGAGCGTTGCCCCGCCGCCTAGATCGACCTCATAGGACACGGTTGTCTCGGACAGCGTTTGCTCGACTACATCCCCCTTCGGGGTGAGGTAAAGGCTCTCAGGGATCATTACGGTCATTGCTTGCCCCCGCCGGTCGCGTCACTCTGAATCGATGCCGCGAAGGCTTCGCCCATGGTCTGATAGCCTGGATCAAGACGCTTGATGCCGTCCACCAACCCTTCCGGGCCATACGAGACCAGCAGGTTCAAACCCATACCGTGTTTAGCCGTGCCCTGCGCCTGCTTTTCAAGCCAAGTCCGGTATTCCCACAGCTCCTCTACGTGAGCGCCGAGCAAGCGATTGATGATGCCAGACTCGGACAGTCCGGTCTGCGCGGACAGCCACGCCAGGAGTTCTGCCGTGGGATCGTCCAGAGTGACACTGAGGCGCTTCTTGTCGGTAGGCATAGCCACACCCTATGAAATTACGATGACGATAACCTTACCACATAAGCAGCACGAGTGAATCACTTTTGCGCACTGAGTTGCACTAGTGCAACATGAGCGGCGGTAAAAAATCGTCCGGTTTCCTACCCGCACGAGCGGCATGCGCTAACCGGTAATAAATTCCTTGCAACCGACTTTCTTACCAAGTAGGATAATTACCACCATTTATTACCACTTACTTGGTGGCGCCTATGAGCCGAACTTTCCTCTACGCTCGCGTTTCGACGGACGACCAGACAACGGACAATCAGATTCTGGAAGCGCAGACCGCTGGCTTCACCATTCAGACGCGGCACATCATCGCCGAGACCATCTCGGGGAGCGTCCCCGCCTCTGAGCGCCCCGGCTTCTCAAAGCTAATGGACAAGTTGGACGAAGGGGATACCCTGGTTGTGACCAAGCTGGACCGGCTAGGGCGTAATACAGGGGACGTGCTGGCGACTGTCGATAGGCTGGCAGCGATCGGCGTTCATGTGCATTGCCTGGCCCTCAAGGGGGTAGATCTGACAAGCGCATCGGGTAAGCTGCACATGACCGTGCTGGCCGCAGTCGCTCAATTTGAACGGGACATCCTCATTGAGCGGACACATGCCGGACTTGCGCGCGCGAAGGCTGAAGGCAAGAAGCTAGGGCGGCGAAATTCGCTAACCGATGAGCAAAAAGCCGAGATACGTGCCAAGCTGGCTGCCGGCGCGACGGCACGGGGACTAGCGAAGGACTATGGAGTTTCTCATCCGACGATACTGAAATTATCGGCGACTCAATAATGACCCACGATGAACAAACAATTCAAATCCGCAGACCTATAAAACTTAACCGATAGCAATCAATACAAAGAAAAGGCATGGACACAGAACCATTTGTCAAAGGCATTAGCGCAACCGGCTTCCCCCTAGAATACAAAATTGTAAAAACCCTACAAGAAAATAAATGGCAAGTTATAAGCAATAAATATTACGTGGATGAGGACGAGGAAAAGCCACGAGAAATAGACATTCTTGCTTATAAGGCCGCAGCCACTAAGGCATTCGACCTCAGGACAGCAATCCTGATAAGCTGCAAGAAAAGCGAGCACGCCGTTTGGGCGATGCTGACCCGGAACCCCGATTTTAAGGACCCCAACACAGAATGGGAGCCGACTCATTTTTGGACAAACCATAAACCTCTGGATTACATAACCAGTCAGAGCAACTGGCCATCCGAATACTATGCCGCAGTCGCCGAGAGAAACATTAATGTCTTGGCCCGCCCCACCAAAGAAATCTTCGCCTTCCAGGAGATGCAAAAGCAGGTCAACAATGGCCCAGCACAGTTTGCAAACAAGCAGAAAGAAGTTGGCAAACCCCTTGGCGACACCAGCATTTTCAACTCGGTCATGTCCCTCATGAAGGCTCAGGCATATGAGATGACCGCACGCTCAGCGAAAACCCCAAAAAAACCAAGAATATATCAATTTAACCTAATTTCCTTATGTGACACCGAGCTCATCGATTTACACTTCGAGGACGAAGAGATAACAGCATCAGAAATAGACAAAATCCCATATATTTCCCGATACATACTCAAAAGGCGGGATATTTTTTCCAGAATTACTTTCTGCCGGGCAAATGCATTCAAAAACTTACTTGCCGACTACGATGCCTTGCACAAAGCCAATCTTGAGATATTGAAGGAGAAGAACAAGGAATTTTATAAGGATATTCTCACTGACAAGAAGCGATATTCGCTTATCCAGGATGAATTCTCTCAAGCACTATTCAAAAAACTCTCCGCACTGCACATTAGAGAGAAAGGCGCAATGCTTGACTTCAAATTCTCCCAGTTTGCTCTCGATGAAAACAAGAAACAAACAATTTACGTTTTTACCGACGACAAACATCTTCCATTCCTCAATTCACCAAACGCCATAAAGGCAACCAAGGAAATACTAACAAATCACTATGGCTATACGGGTGAAATTAGATTCGAGGACGATATTCCCTTCTAGCTACCTGGCACTTTACCCAGCGGGGTTACGGGCAAACAGCCCTGTCAACTGCGCGCAGAAGGCAAGTTGGCCAAGGCTCCGCATCGGGCTCCGATCAGGTAGAATTGCGCTCGACTGCTACGAAACCTTGCTACGAGCATTCGGCCCAAGCTTCCGTAGTGCTTTTAAATCAACAACTTGCGCGCCGTGATGTGGGTCCGTTCGATTCCCATCGCCCGCTCCACTTCCAGTCGAGACAAGCCGCCTTTGCCACCATTACGGTGATCTGCCCGGCGGCTTTTTTGTTGCCATGCTTCCCCAAGACCCCAGCACCGAACCGACGCCGGCTGACGACGCCGCGCCGGTAGACAGCGCCGGACAAGCGTCCGCTCCCTCTCCTGCCGATCCTGAAGGCGTTGCGCATCCGCGCCGGATCCGTTCGTTCGTGCGCCGCGCGGGGCGGACCTCGACCGGGCAGCAGCGTGCCATCGACGAAGTCGGGCCGCGCATGATGGTGCCGTACGCACCGCAGCCACTGGACTGGGAGGCAACATTTGGCCGCAAGGCGCCGTCGATCCTTGAGATCGGCTTCGGCATGGGCGAGACCACCGCGCATATCGCCGGCCTGCGGCCGCAAGACAACTTCCTGGGCTGCGAGGTGCATGAGCCCGGCGTGGGCGCGCTGCTCAAGCTGATCGACGAGCGCGGCCTGGCCAATGTGCGGATCCTCCAGCACGATGCGGTGGAAGTGATCGCGCATATGCTGACCGATGACTGCCTGGACGGCGTGCATATCTACTTCCCCGACCCCTGGCACAAGAAGCGCCACAACAAGCGCCGGCTGGTGCAGCCGCCGCTGGTGAAGGTGCTGGCCGCGCGGCTGAAGCCGGGCGGCTATATCCATTGCGCGACCGACTGGGAAGAGTATGCGCACCAGATGGTGGAAGTGCTGTCGGGCGAGCCGTTGCTGGAGAACACCTCGACCGCTGCGGACGGATTTGCCGAGCGGCCCGATTACCGGCCCGTGACCAAGTTCGAGCGGCGCGGCGTGCGCCTCGGGCATGGCGTGTGGGACGTGGTCTTTCGCAAGCGCGCCTGAGCGCTGGCGACGGAGAAACAAAAAAGCGTGGCAGCTGCCACGCTTTTTTGTTGCCTGCGGCAAACCCGCTCAGGCGTGCCAGGACACCAGGCCGGAATACGCGGTAACCAGCACCACGATGCCGAAGGCGATGCGGTACCAGGCAAACGGCTTGAAGTCATGCGTGGCGACGAAACGCAGCAGCCAGCGCACGCACAGGAAGGCGGACAGGAAGGCAAAGACGAAACCCACCGCGAAGATGCCGAGGTCGTCGGCGTTCAGCAGCGCGCGCGCCTTGTACAGCTCGTAGACGGTGGCGCCGAAGATCACCGGGATCGCCAGGAAGAACGAGAACTCGGTGGCCACCTGCCGCGACAGCCCGAACAGCATGCCGCCGATGATGGTGGCACCGGAGCGCGAGGTGCCCGGCACCAGCGCGAAGCATTGCGCCAGGCCGACCTTGAGGGCATCGCGCCAGTTCAGGTCATCGACCGATTCAATCCGCGGCGCGCCGGCCTTGGCGGCCTCCAGCAGCGCATTGCCCTGCGGATGCGAGACCGTGCCGCGGCGCGCGTCGCGCCATTCGGCCAGCAGGATGACCACGCCGCCAACGATAAAGGCCAGCGCCACCGAGATCGGGTTGAACAGGTGGGCCTTGATCCATTTGCCGAAAATAAAGGCCAGCACGATGGCCGGCACCGAGGCGATCACCACGTTGGCGGCAAAGCGTTGCGCCAGCGGCTCGGCGTGCAGGCCGCGCACCACGTTGCCGATGCGCGCGCGGAATTCCCAGCAGACTGCCAGGATCGCGCCGAACTGGATCACGATTTCGAAGATCTTGCCCTTCTCGTCGTTGAAGTCGAGCAGCTGGCCGGCCAGGATCAGGTGGCCGGTGCTGGAGATGGGGAGAAACTCGGTCAGTCCTTCGACGATGCCGAGTATCACGGCTTTCAGGGCAAGTGCGATTTCCATGCGGAACGGAGAAACGTGGTCATGGGCGTTGCCCGGCATGCGCGCCGGACCGCCTGGATTGTTATATGAGCGCCCCGGTCAGGGGCGGTTGATCTTGACGTTGATGCCGTCAGGCAAAACGGTGATTGTACCGGGTGCCACATTCATGCCGGCAACGCGCAACTGGTCTTCGCGGAAGGTATAGAGCGGATAGTCCTGCAGCAGCTGCTCGGCCAGGATGCCACCCAGCGCGTTGAGCTGGCGCGAAAACTGCGCGGGCATGCCCTGCACGTCGAAGCGCTGCACCTCGGGGTCCTGCAGCACCACCGAGCGCGTGGGCTCGTCATAGCGCAGGCCGCTGTCCAGCGCAAAACGCCCTGACAGGGCCCGGCTGAAGAACAGCTTGTTGTCGACCACGGCGTCAAACTGCACGTTGACGCGGTTGCGCGCCGGGTCCAGCGTCAGCTGCGGGTTGGCCAGCTGGATGTCGAACAACTCCATATAGCGCTTGTTGAACGGAAACTTGCGCTCCAGCGCCGCCTGCAGCTGGCTTTGCGAGAAGGTGTATTCGTTGCGGAAGGCGCCGCAGGCGGCCAGGCCCACGGCCAGCGTGGCCGCGGCAGCCGCGGCGAGCCAGCGCCGTCGGGAAGTCCGGATCATATTGCCTCCGATTGCGGGATAGTCAGGTCGCGTACCAGGCGTCATGCGAGCGGACCGGGCCGCCCGGGCCCGGCCTGCGGCGCGGTCAGGATTTCCAGCCGGGTCAGCCAGTGCAGCGCGGCTTCGCGCGAATCGCCGCACATCTCGGCCGACGGCTTCAGGCCGCCGCAGAACGCGGGCCGGTCCGGCCTGCCGAACACCGCGCAGCGCATATCCGGCAGCAGCTGCGCGCACGGCTCGCCCGCCGGCTTGCCGGCAGGCATGCCGGGCAGCGGCGAGGCAATCGACGGGGCGATGCAGCAGGCGCCGCAGCCCGCGCGGCAGGAAAGGTCTGACCGGCAACTCATGACGATGGTTCAGGATGGGCAATGGACAGCCGCAAGGCGGCCGGCACAAAACGGACATTGTGCCCGAAGGGCCGCTGTCGTCCTGTAAGAAAAGGAAAACGCCGTAAGCCGCGGCCGAGCGTCGCCGGAAAAAGCGCACAACAAGCCACACTTAGCAAATCAGCCTCAGTGCCGCCTCGGTGTGTACCCGAGGGTCGCCGGCCTGCGCTTGACCCCCTCATGGCGCTCATCTACATTACTGACCCACAAGTTATTAACTTCCTGACCCGCCCCCACGTGCCCCGCAGGACCCGCAAGACATCCGTGAAAACGCCCGCCGATCCGCACAAGGACGCCGACACCCCGCGCTGGAGCCGGCGCAAGGCCGCCCGCCCGCAAGAGCTGGTGGCCGCGGCGCTCGACCTCTTCGTTGAGCGCGGGTATGCAGCCACCCGGCTGGAAGACGTGGCCGCGGCGGCCGGCGTGTCCAAGGGCACGGTCTATCTTTACTTCGCCAACAAGGAAGAGCTGTTCAAGTCGGTGGTGCGCGAGAACCTGGTGCCGGCACTGGCGCGCGGCTCGGACCTGGTCGACGCCTACGACGGCAGCACGCCCGAGCTGTTGCGCGAGCTGCTGCGCGGCTGGTGGGGCCTGATCGGCGCCACGCCGGTGGCGGGGCTGACCAAGCTGATCATGGCCGAGTCGGCCAACTTCCCGGACATCGCCCGTTTCTATAACCAGGAAGTGATGATGCCGGGCGACGAGTTGTTCGCCAAGGTGCTGGCCCGTGGCGTGGCGCGCGGCGAATTCCGCGCGATGCCGGCCAACCCCACCACGACGCTGGTCTGTGCGCCGCTGGTCTTCCTGATGCTGTGGCAGCGCGCGCTGCGCGCCACCGCCGAGAAGGACATCGACCCCGAGGCCTTCCTGGACGGCCTGCTGGACACGCTGCTGTTCGGGCTCACCACCGGCGATGCCCGCAATCGCCCGCTGCCGCCGCAGACCGGCCCCTATATCTGGGAACGCATCCGCGACGACATGCTGGCGCAACGCGCCGCCGCCATGGAAGCCGACGCCGAGCCCGATCCCCCTGCGCCGCGACCCGGCCCCTGAACATGAAGCGCAAGACCCTGCTGATCACCGCCGCCTGCATCGCCATCGCGCTGACCGCCACGGTCGCCGTGCGCAAGGCCGTCAGTGCGCGCCAGCCGCAGGCGCCGGCCCAGGCCGCCGTCAACGTGGTGGAATTCCTGCAGACCGACCTGGTCAGCGTGGCGCGCCAGGACCTGCGGGTGTCGCTGCCGCTGTCGGGCAGCCTGCGTGCGCTGAACCAGGCCTCGGTCAAGGCCAAGGTCTCCGGCGAGGTCAAGGCGGTGCTGGTACGTGAGGGCGAGCCGGTGCGCGCCGGCCAGGTGATCGTTCGCATCGATGCCACCGAGTACGAGGCCAAGGTGGCGCAGGCGCGCGGCCAGATGCTGGCCACGCGCGGGCAGTTCGAGAACTCGCGCCAGACCTGGGAGCGCAACCGCGAGCTGGTCGGCAAGGGCTTTATCTCCAGGACCGCGTTCGACAAGTACCAGGCCGACCTGGATGTCGCCCGCGCCAACCTTGACGCGGCCCAGGGCGGCCTGGCGGTGGCGCAGAAGGCGCTGGCCGACACCGTGGTCAAGGCGCCGCTCGATGGCATGGTGGCCGCGCGCGCGGTGCAGCCGGGCGAGAAGGTCTCGCCGGATACGCGCCTGGTCGACGTGGTCGACCTGCGCGTGCTGGAACTGGAAGCGCCGATCCCGATGGCGGACGTGGCGCGCGCCGCGGTCGGCCAGCCGGTGGCGCTGGACGTGGAAGGCGCCGGCCGCTTCACCGGCAAGCTGGTGCGCATCAACCCGGCAGTCAGCCAGGGCACGCGCAGCATCATGGTCTATATCCGCGTCGAGAATGCAGATCAGAAGCTGCGCGCCGGCATGTTCGCGCGCGGCGCGCTGGTGCTGGGCGAGCGTGCCGGCGTGGTGGCGGTGCCGGCCTCGGCGGTGCGCACCGAAGGCGAGCGCGCCTTCGTCTATGCCATCGACAAGGACACGCTGGCCGAGCGCCCGGTGCAGCTTGGCATCCGCGACGAGGCCAGCGGCATGGTGGAAATCGTCTCGGGGCTGGACGCCGGCACCGAGATCGTCCGCAACAACCTCGGCACGCTGCGCAGCGGCAGCCAGGTCAAGCGCGTCAAGGCGTAAGGGCCCGCGCCATGTGGTTCACCCGCCTGTCGATCCGCAACCCGGTGCTGGCCACCATGATGATGATGGCCTTCATCGTGGTGGGGCTGTTCTCTTACCAGCGGCTGCCGGTCGACCAGTTCCCCGACATCACCTTCCCGGTGGTGGTGGTGCAGACGGAATATCCCGGCGCCGCGCCGGAGTCGGTGGAGTCCGACGTCACGCGCAAGGTCGAGGAGATCGTCAACACCATCTCCGGCATCGACGAGATCTTCTCGCACTCCTACCAGGGCACTTCGGTCGTCGTCATCAAGTTCGACCTGAGCGTCGACGTCGGCCAGGCCGCGCAGGACGTGCGCGACAAGATCGCGCTGATCCGCCCGCAGTTCCGCGACGAGGTGAAAGAGCCGCGCGTGCTGCGCTATGACCCGTCCGACGCACCGATCTTCTATCTCTCGGTCTCCAACGCACCGGGCGCCACCCGCAGCCAGCGCGAGCTGACCACCATCGCCGACCAGATCGTGCGCAAGCGGCTGGAGACGGTGCGCGGCGTGGGCGCCATCAATATCGTGGGCGGCACCAAGCGCGAGGTCGAGATCCGCATCCGGCCGGCGCAGCTCGAGGCGCTGGGGATCGGCGTGGACCAGGTGATGAGCGCCATCCGCAACGAGAACCAGGAACTGCCCGCGGGCGAGCTGCGTTCCTCGGCCACGGAAACGGTGGTGCAGATCAAGGGCCGCGTGCCCACCCCGGACGCGTTCCGCCAGATCATCGTGGCGCGCCGCGCCGGCCAGCCGGTCACGCTGGGCGAGATTGCCGATGTGCGCGACGGCCAGGAAGAGCAGGAAAGCCTGGCGCTGCTGGACGGCAAGCGCGCGCTGTTCCTGTCGGTGGTGAAGGCACAGGGCCAGAACACCGTCGATACCGTCGACGGCCTGGTGCGCATGACCGAAGAAACACGCAAGCTGGTGCCGGCCGGGGTGCAGCTGAACGTGGTCAACGACACCGCGCGCGGCATCCGCAGCAGCGTCAAGGAGGTGCGATCGACGCTGCTCGAAGGCGCCTTCCTGACGGTGGCAATCGTATTCCTGTTCCTGGGCTCCTGGCGCAGCACGGTGATCACCGGCCTGACGCTGCCGATCGCGCTGATCGGCACCTTCGGCGTGATGTATATGTGCGGCTTCACGCTCAACGTGATCACGCTGATGGCGCTGTCGCTGTGCGTGGGCCTGCTGATCGACGATGCCATCGTGGTGCGCGAGAACATCGTGCGCCACAACCTGATGGGCAAGGACCACCGCAGTGCGGCGCTTGACGGCACCAACGAGATCGGGCTGGCGGTGCTGGCCACCACCTTCTCGATCGTGGCGGTGTTCCTGCCGGTGGGCTTCATGGGCGGCATCATCGGGCGCTTCTTCCACCAGTTCGGCATCACCGTGGTCGCGGCGGTGCTGATCTCGATGTTCGTCTCGTTCACGCTGGACCCGATGCTGTCGTCGGTCTGGCACGACCCGGACCTGCACGGCACCGGCAACAAGAAGAGCTGGTACGGGCGCACGGTGGGGCGGTTGCTGGACTGGTTCTCGGCAAAGATGGACAAGCTTGGCAACGGCTACGCCGGCATGCTGGGCTGGGCGCTGAAGCACCGGCTGGCCACCGCCATCATCGCCGCGGTGACCTTCTTCGGCAGCTTTGCGCTGGTGCCGCTGATCGGCACCGAATTCGTGCCCAATGCCGACCTGGGCGAGACCCAGGTCGGCTTCACCACGCCGGTCGGCACCTCGATCGAAGTCACCGAAGCCAAGGTGAGGCAGGTGGAAGCCGCGCTCAAATCGTTCCCCGAAGTGGCCTACACCTACGCCACCATCAACTCGGGCAATGCCTCGGGCCGCAACAATGCGCTGGTGTCGGTGCGCCTGACCGAGCGGCGCTCGCGCCAGCTGTCCACCGCGCAGCTCAACCCGCTGATCCGGCAGCGCCTGGCGGGCATTGCCGGCATCACGCTGACCATGGTGGGCATGCCCGACGGCGCCGGCGGCCAGAAGGCGATCCAGGTATCGATCCAGGGCGATGACCTGGACGAACTGCGGCGCCTGTCCAGGGAAGCCGGCACGCGCATGAAGGCGATCCGCGGCCTGGCCGACCTGGATTCGAGCATGAAGGACGACCGCCCCACCATCGAGGTGCGCATCCGGCGCGAGCTGGCCTCGGACCTGGGCGTGGGCGTGGCGCAGATCGGCAATGCCCTGCGCCCGCTGCTGGCCGGCGACGCCATCAGCTCATGGCGCGCGCCCGATGACGAGAACTACGACGTGCGCGTGCGCCTGCCCAGGGACGCGCGCACCGGCATGGCCGACCTGAGCGCGCTGATGATTGCCAGCAGCCAGACCAACGCCGACGGCTCGCCCAAAATGGTGCCACTGCGCCAAATCGCCGAGCTGGTGCCGACCACCGGCGCCAACCAGATCAGCCGGCGCGATTTGAACCGCGAGGTCGAGCTGACCGCCAACGTGGCCGGGCGCTCGGCTGGTGAAGTCGCACGCGATGTCAAGGCCGCGCTGGACGGCATGAGCTGGCCTGCCGGCTACAAGTACCGCTTTGGCGGCTCGACCAAGTCGATGAACGAGTCCTTCGGCTACGCCGTGTCAGCGCTGGCGCTGGCGGTGATCTTCATCTACATGATCCTGGCCTCGCAGTTCGCCAGCTTCTTCCAGCCGATCGCCATCATGACCTCGCTGCCGCTGACGCTGGTCGGCGTGTTCGCGGCGCTGCTGCTGTTCCGCTCGACGCTGAACATGTTCTCGATCATCGGCTTCATCATGCTGATGGGGCTGGTGACCAAGAACGCGATCCTGCTGGTGGACTTCGCCAACCAGGCACGCCAGGGCCATGTGGACGGCGCCGACGGCCGCCAGCCGCTGTCACGCGAGGCGGCGCTGGTGGAGGCCGCGCGCGTGCGGCTGCGCCCCATCCTGATGACCACGCTGGCGATGATCTTCGGCATGGTGCCGCTGGCCTTCAGCCTGGGCGAAGGCGCCGAGCAGCGCGCGCCGATGGGCCAGACCGTGATCGGCGGAATCATTACCTCGTCGATCCTGACGCTGGTGGTGGTGCCGGTGATCTATACGTATCTTGATGATTTCGGCGCCTGGCTGCGCCGGCTGTGGCAAGGCAAGCCCGCCAGCGAGCCCGCAGCGCACGCGCAGCCCGCGCCCGGCCGGCAAGCGGCACCGGATCGGCCGGCACCGGCGGAGGCCAGCGCGGAATGAGCCTGGCGGCGTCTGCAAGGTTAAAATAAAGGGTTTGATAAGACTGTCCGGCCGTGGCACCGCGCGGCCGGCGCACAGACCGACAGCGGTTGGCATTGGTAAGGAATGGCAAGATGGATCTCGAAAAAGCCCGATTCAACATGATCGAACAGCAAATCCGCCCGTGGGACGTGCTGGACCAGGAAATCCTGGACCTGCTGGCGGTGGTCAAGCGGGAGCAGTTCGTCCCGGCCGCGTACGCCTCGCTGGCGTTCGTCGACATGGAGATTCCGCTGCCCGCCGGGCAGAACATGCTGGCGCCGCGCGTGGAAGCCCGCATCCTGCAGGACCTGGCCGTGCGCAAGCATGAGAACGTGCTGGAAATCGGCGCCGGCTCCGGCTACATGGCCGCCCTGCTGGCCAACCGCGCGCGCCACGTGCTGACCGTGGACATCGTGCCCGAGCTGGTCGAGCTGGCCCGCACCAACCTGGCCAACGCCGGCGTCACCAACGTCGACGTGGCCGAAGGCAACGCCGCCGACGGCTGGAGCGCCGCCGCGCCCTACGACGTGATCTGCATCTCGGGCTCGCTGCCGGCGATTCCGCAGTCGATCCTGTCGCAGGTCAAGGTGGGCGGCCGCATCGCCGCCTTCATCGGCGAGCTGCCGGTGATGGAAGCGCGCCTGGTCACGCGCGTGTCCGAGACCGAATACCAGGTCGTCAACCTGTTCGAAACCGCGGTCAAGCCCCTGCAGGGCGCGGCCCGGCCGTCGCAATTCCAGTTCTGAGGACGGATCCACCATGCAGGTCATCAAAGCGACCGAACTGGCCCAGTGGCTGGCCGATGCCAGCCGCGCCAAACCGGTCCTGCTCGACGTGCGTGAAGGCTGGGAGGTGCAGACCTGCGCCATGCCCGGCATCACCCACATCCCGATGCGGGACATCCCCGCGCGCGCGGCCGAACTCGACGAAGACGCCGACATCGTCTGCATCTGCCACCACGGCGCACGCAGCATGCAGGTGGCGGCCTACCTGGAGCGCCAGGGCTATGGCAAGGTCTACAACCTGACCGGCGGCGTCGACGCCTGGGCCAGCGATGTCGACCCGGCCATGCCGAAGTACTGAAGCGGCAGTCCAGCACAGCAACACCAAGAAGAATCGACTGTAGCCGCGGCCCGCGCCCGGCAACCTGGAGCTTTCATGACGTTTGCGCCCAACGCCCTGGCCGGAGTGATCCGGACACGCCTGGCGATCGCGGTTTCCCTGCTTGCCCCGCTGCTGGCCATGATGCCAGCGGCACCGGCAAGCGCGGCCGACCTGCTGCAGGTCTATCGCGATGCGCAAGCCAATGACGCGCAGTTTGCCAGCGCGCGCTCGCAGCTGCTGGCCACGCGCGAGCGGCTGCCCCAGGGCCGTGCCGGGCTACTGCCGCAGGTGGTCGGCACCGCGGGCGCCAACCGCACCAAGCTCGACCAGACCGCTTCGCTGCCGGTCGGCGCCGGGGCCAGTGCCTCCGGCACGCGCTTCTTCAACAACAACAACTGGCAGCTGCAACTGAGCCAGCCACTGTTCCGCTGGGACCGCTGGGAAACCTACAAGCAGGGCGAACTGGCGTCGCTGGCTGGTGAAGTCAGCTTCCACCAGGCCGAGCTCGACCTGATCACGCGCAGCGCGCAGGCCTACTTCGACGTGCTGGCGGCACAGGACAACCTCTACCTGGCACGCGCGCAGAAGAAGGCCATCTCCGAGCAGCTGGAGCAGGCCAAGCGCAATTTCGAAGTCGGCACCGCCACCATCACCGACACCAACGACGCCCAGGCCCGCTATGACCTGGCCACCTCGACCGAAATCGCCGCGCAGAGCGACCTTGAGATCAAGCGCGCCACGCTGCAGCAGATCACCGGCAAGCCGGTCGACGAAGTGCTGGGCCTGCGCCCCGAAGCACCCATCCCCGGCCCGCAGCCGCCCGACGTCAACGCCTGGGCCGCGCAGGCAGAGACCAGCAACCTGCAGGTGAACCTGGCCAGCTACAACCTGGAAACCGCCCAGCGCGAAACCAACAAGGCCAAGGCCGGCCACCTGCCCTCGGTCGACCTGGTGGCCTCGTACGGCTTCACCAACCAGACCGGCAGCGCCACGCAGGCCATCTCCACCCATTACAACGCCTCGCAGATCGGCGTGCAGCTGACCATGCCGATCTTCGCCGGCGGCCAGATCCAGTCGCGCGTGCGCGAGACCCTGGCCCTGGCCGACAAGGCCGCCAGCGACCTGGAATTCGCGCGCCGCACCGCCGCGCAGACGGCCCGGCAGACTTACTCCGGCGTGTCCAACGGCCTGGCCCAGGTCAAGGCCCTGGAAGCCGCCGAACGCTCGGCCACCAGCGCAGTGGAATCCAACCAGCTCGGCTATGAAGTGGGCGTGCGCATCAATATCGACGTGCTCAACGCCGAAGCGCAACTGTTCTCCACCCGGCGCGACCTGGCCAAGGCCCGCTACGACACCATCATGAACGGCCTGCGGCTGAAGGCCTCCACCGGCGTGCTGCAGGAAGCCGACGTGGTGCAGATCAACACCCTGCTGACCTCCTCGCCGGGCGCGCTGTACAAACTGCCCGCGCCAGCACAGGCCGGCGCCAGGGCCCCGGCAAACCCGCGCGCCTCGGTCGAGCGCCGCGGCACGCGGCGCGAAGCCACGCCTGCCGGCGCACCGCGCTCCTGATCCTCCGCAGCACGCCGCAAAGCAAAACGGGCCGCAATTGCGGCCCGTTTGCGTGAACGGCGTCGCACTACTTCGCCCGCGTACGCGACTCCACCTTCAGCAGCTGCCAGCGGATCGACGATGCATCCGCCGGCGGGTTCGGCACCTGGTACTCGCGCACTCGCAGCGTATAGGCCACGCCCGGCTCAAAATCCAGCCCCTCGATCGGGCCGTACCAGAGCTGCCACGGCGCCTCCGGCGATTCGCGCCAGCGGTAGCACGTCATCTTGCCCACGCCCGAGCACTCCACGCGCTGCGAATCGATATAGACCACCTTCTCCACGCCGCCGGCTTCCACGCTCGCACCGCGCTTGCCCAGGCCTTCGCGCTCTACAAACTGCAGCAAGTCGCCGCCGGCAGTCTTCCAGATGATCTGCCGGCCCGTACTGCCCGCCGACGGCTGCGTGCCGACCGTGGCAAACGGCGTCTGCATCGCCTTGAGCAAAGCCGATTCCAGTTCCATGCGCGGCGGCGGGCAAGCCATGCGCGTGCCGGCGATGCGGTCAAAGCGGATGCCGGTATCGGTCTTGCCATAGCTGCCGGTAAAGCGGTTGCAGCCACTGGTGCCGCTGACCGTGCCCTGCGCGGCATCGATGCCCTCATTGAACTCAAAAATGATGGGCTGGCCGTTGTCGCCGTGCGGGATATCGCGCAGCGCGCCGTCGGGCTGCTGCCAGCGCACCAGTTCCCAGCGGCTGGGGCCGGAGGGTTGGGTCTGGTTGAGGTTGGTACCGGCGGAGGGGAGGTCAGGCGCCGGCGCGGTCGTGCAGGCACCTAGCGCGGTTGCCACCAGCAAGGCGGCCGCGCTGCGGGCAGCCAGGGAGAAGGGGAACAGGCTGGTACGGCTGTGCATGAAGGACTCCTGTAACAGGGCCGCTCAAGACGGCCGCATGGTGCAATCGACAGATCTGACAAAGGGCATGCCGAAAAGTGCACCCCACTGATACATCAGTTTAGCAAGGCGGTTGCGCCAAAGCGCCGGTCAAGCATCGATTAAATCACATACATTCTGTAACGTCCCAACGGGTTCGGCGGGCTAGGATGCGGAACATCAAGATATCCCACCCTGACCATCCGATATAATCGCCTCGCCCGGCGCAGCAATGTGACCGACAGGCTCCGCTGCTCAACAGGCGGCGACAAAATAATAAGAAGGATGGATCGGCCCGCATCCCGAGTGCACAACCCTTCCTCCGGAAACCTCTCTCCATGCTCTTGATGACGAGATTGCAGAGATCCCAATCGTATGGGGTCGACAAAGCTCTGTACCTGGCCGCCTGTGCCGTTCTGGCAGCGTTCCCTGCGCTGATGTTTGTCAAGCCGACGGTTAGCAACCTCTGCTACGGACTCCTGCTCGGTTGGAGCGCCATCACTCTCGTTGCCGGCGGGCGCGAGGGCCGGGCGGAATGTGGGGGGCTGTTGCGCAGGTACTGGTTCTTCATGCTGGCCATGGCGGCGTTGCCGCTGGCAGTGCTGTTGCAGCAACTGCTGTCGGGGGCGGAGGAGCCGCATGTTTCTTACCTTTACCTGCGCTTTGCTTTGTTCATTCCGTTGGTTTTTGGGATGGTACGGCTTGGCAGGGGTGGGATGCGGAATGTGCAGTGGGGTTTCGTGGTCTGTGCGCTCCTTTCCGCGGCCTGGATCCACGAGGCGACAGCTGCCGGTCGCCCAGCTCACGTAGGGTCCTCCAATATCATCCCCCTTAGCAATCTTTCCATGCTGATGGGAATACTCGCCCTGATTTCCATTGGATGGGATCGGCGCAGGGACTATCTGCAATCGGGCCTGAAGCTGCTGGCCGGCTTTGCCGGCCTGTACGCCTCATACATGAGCGGCACGCGTGGCGGCTGGCTCGCCATCCCGGTGCTGGCGATCATTGCGTTGGCAGCATCTCGCAGATTGACTCGCCTACACAAGGCCGCCGCCCTCGCAGGACTGGCCGGTCTTATGACCCTCACCTGGTTCGGCAGCGCCTGGGTGCAGCAGCGCACGACAGAGGTTGTATCCGAACTGTCTCAATTTGATCACCATGTAACACTGGACACGTCGATCGGTGTACGGCTACAGCTGTGGCGAGAATCGCTCCAGATGGTGCAGGCCCATCCCTGGACCGGCGTGGGGCCGGAGAACTTCGAGCGGACCCTGCAAACGCTTGCGGCGCAGCATGAGATCTCCCCACTCGCTGCCAGCATGCCGCATTCACACAATGAACTCCTGCATGCTACGGCCACACTCGGCATCCCGGGCCTATTGGCAATCCTTGCTCTGTATCTGGTACCGGCCGCCTTCTTCCTGCGCCACCTTGGCAATGCAGACCGGGGCACGCAGGTCGCCAGCGCCATGGGCCTGGCCCTGTGCTGCGGCTTCATGGTGTTCGGCCTGACCGAGGTCATGTTCGCCACGACCCTGGTCAATGCCTTCTACAGCCTGATCATGGCCGTGTGCTTTGCCTATGTGATTGCGCGCAAGGACGCCTTGCCCGCGCGGGCGGCCAGTTGAGCCAGGACTCACGACGCCACATCTGCTTCCTGACCGGTACCTTGAATGCGATGGCCGGCGCGGAGCGGATGACCGCAACGATTGCCAATGCGCTTGCCGACGTTGGCCATCGTGTCACTATCCTGAGCCTCTGGGACGCTGCCAGCCAGTTTCCGCTGCATCCACGCGTGCGCCATGAAGCGCTGTTCGCGCAACGGCCCTCTTTCAAACGCGCCTATTTCGCCACGGTCGCCGGCATCCGCAGGCACTGCACCGCGCATCGCATCGATGTGCTGGTACAGGTCGACACCATGCTCGAACTCTTCGTGCTGCCTGCCACCCTCGGCCTGGGCCTGCACCATATCGCGTGGGAGCATTGCCACTTCGACGAGGATCTTGGCAAGCCGGCGCGCAAGCTGGCACGTCGACTCGCTGCGCAGTTCTGCCGGCAGGTGGCCGTGCTGACAGAACGGGACCGCCGCCGCTGGCTTGAGGCACTGCGGCCGCGCAGCGAGGTCGTCTGCCTGCCGAATCCGCTGCCATTTCCCATGCCGGCGGAGCCCGCGCCACGCACGCAGAAGACCGTGCTGGCCATGGGCCGGCTGGTTCCGGCGAAAGGCTTTGACGTCTTGCTGCGCGCCTGGCAACAGGTGGCGCAAGCGGAACCGGAATGGCAACTGGCCATCCACGGCGAAGGCGAAGAGCGCCCTGCCCTCACTGCACTGATCGGCCAGCTGCAACTGCAAGACCGGGCCAGCCTGCCGGGCATCTGCCAGGATCCGGCGCAGGCCTACGGCCGTGCGTCGGTCTTCTGCCTGAGTTCGCGCTATGAGGGATTCGGGCTGGTGCTGATCGAAGCGATGGCCTTTGGCCTGCCGATCGTATCGACCGATTGCGAGACCGGACCCCGCGAGCTGCTCACCCCGGGGCAGGATGCTCTGGTGGTTGCCGCGGATGATGCCGATGCGCTGGCCAAGGCGCTGCTGACGGTGATCCGCCAGCCGGAACTGGCGAGCCGCCTTGGCGCCGGCGGCCGCGACAAGGCAAGCCAATTCACGCTGGAGCGGCTTGCGCTGCAGTGGGATGCCCTGGTCAAGGCACCAGGGTAAACACCGGATCAGCCTTCCAGCGCCGGGGCCAGCGCAGCGAGGGTGCGCACAGTGGCGCCCCGATGCAGGCCTGCAAAGGTCTGCGCATGCGCGCGCATATCGGCCAGCCGGGCTGGATCGGCCAGCACGCTTGCTGCGGTGCGCATCAGCGCATCGGCATTGTCGACACGCAGGCAAGCGCCCGCGGCAATCGCGTCTTCCGTCGCCTGCGCAAAGTTGAAGGTATGCGGGCCAACCAGTACCGGCGTGCCGACCGCGCAGGCCTCGATCAGGTTCTGCCCCCCGAGCGGCAACAGGCTGCCACCGATAAAGGCAAGATCCGACGCAGCAAAGTACATCGCCATCTCGCCCATCGAATCGCCCAGCACGATATCGGCAGTCAGCGGCGACTGGATGACATTGAGATCCAGTGCACTCCGGCGCTCGACCGAGAACCCCGCACGCGCCGCCATCGCGGCGACTTCATCGAAGCGCTGCGGGTGACGGGGGATCAGCAGCAAAGCGGGACGCGGGACATCGCCCGCCAGTGATTGCCAGCGGGAGAAGGCATCGAGCAACATCGGCTCCTCGCCCTCGCGCGTGCTTGCGGCTGCCAGCACCGCACGCGTGCCAATGACCTTGCGCAACTGCTCGCCCAGCGCAACGCCTGCCGGCGCCGGCTGCATATCGAACTTCAGGTTGCCGGTGATCTGCACCGCCGGCACGCCCAACGCTTGAAAGCGCTCGGCATCACCCGCCGTCTGCGCCAGCACGCCCGCAAAATCCCCGTACATGACCGCCGCCGCGCGCCCAAACCGCGCCGTGCGCCGGAAGCTGCGCGGCGACAGGCGCGCATTGACCAGGAACAACGGCACCCCGGCCTTGCGCGCGCCGCGCACCAGGTTGGGCCACACCTCCGTCTCCATCAGCATGCCCGCCTGCGGCCGGAAATACCGCATGAAACACCCCACCAGCCATGGCAGGTCATACGGCAGGTAGCACTGCAGGATGCGCGGCTCCTTGCCGAACAGCTGCGCACCGGTCTGGCGGCCGGTCGGCGTCATGTGCGTCAGCAGCAGGCGGTGGTGCGGATAGGCGCCGAGCAGCGCCTCGATCAGCGGCTGCGCGGCGCGGGTCTCGCCCACCGACACGGCGTGGACCCATAGCCACGGACCTTTCCGGGGCAGGCTGCCGTATATACCCAGGCGTTCGCCGACATGCTGCAAGTAGCCCGGCTCCTTGCGCGCACGCCAGGCCAGGCGCAGCAGCGCCAGCGGCAGCACCACCACCCACAACATGCTATAGAGCAAACGCAGCATCAGGCAGCCACTCCGCGCACGCGGCAAGCCGCGTCGTAGACCTCATCGACCGATGGCACCATGCCGTCGTCACCGACATTGGCGATGCGCCCGGACCAGTAGCCCTCAGTCTTCCAGCGCCACGTGGCCGTATAGATCTCTACCGCCGGCCGGCACAATGCCGCGGCGATATGGACCAGGCCCGTATCGACCCCGATCACCACCTCGGCCCGGTTGATCAGCCCGAAGCCCTGCATCACCGAGAAACGCGGCAACACTCTCGCCTGCGGCACACCGGCAGCAATCTCTTCGGCAGCCTGGCGTTCCTTGTCATTGCCCCACGGCAGCAACATCACCAGCCCCTCATCCGCCAGCCGCCTGCCCAGCACATGCCAGTTCTGCACCGCCCATTTCTTGCGCGCGCCAGCTGTCGCATGGAAGCACACGGCATAGCGCGCAGGCAGGTCGCCCCACAGCGGATCGTCCACATGCAGCGACTGCGCGGCAGGCCCGAAAAACTGCGGCGGCTCCGCCGGCGCAAGCCCGGTCAGCGCAGCACCGAGCAAGCGCGAGCGCCGCACCGAATGCGTCTGGCGCGGCACACGCACCGGATCGGTGTACAACAGCCGCGCCGCCGGCTCATAGCCGGAGCCCTGCGTGGCATTGCCCAGCCCGATAATCGGCGCACCGGGCGCCCGCGCGGCCACGCGCGCAACCACCGCGGTCTTGAGCAAACCCTGGCTCTCGATCACCGCGTCATAGCGCTCCTGCCGCAGTGCGTCACGCACCTCGCCCACCTCGCGCCAGGTGCCGCCCTGCAGGATGCGCTTGCGCCAGCGCCGCAGCGCAAACGGGATCACCCGGCGCACCTCCGGCAACAACCGGACAAGCTCGACGTAGCCCTCTTCCACCACCCAGTCGATCTCGGCACCCGGCCAGCGCGCGCGCAGGTCGTGCACCAGCGGCATGTTGTGCACCACGTCACCGAGCGACGACACCTTGACCAGCAGGATGCGCGGCCGATCCGGCAGTGTGAAAGGCACCGCGGCCGGCGTGGGCTGCGCCACACCGGCCGCGTCCGACGATGTCGCCGGCACTGTCGCGCGCTCAGAACGGGAGCTGAGCATCCGGCTTCTCTGCCAGGATCACGCGCTTGAACTCCGCCTGGATGCGCGCCAGCGCGGCGTCGTTGTCAGCCTCGAAACGCATCACCACCACCGGGGTGGTGTTGGACGGGCGCGCCAGGCCGAAGCCATCGGCATACTCCACGCGCACGCCATCGATGGTGATCACCTCACGCGCCCCTTCGAACTTCGCGTTCGCCTTGATCTGGTCCAGCAGCGTGAACGGCTCGCCCTCGGCACACTTGAGCTGCAGTTCCGGCGTGTTGTTGGCATTCGGCAGCGCATTCAGCACCGCGCTCGGATCCGCGTGGCGCGACAGGATCTCCAACAGGCGCGCACCCGTGTACAGGCCATCGTCAAAGCCATACCAGCGGTCCTTGAAGAACACGTGGCCGCTCATCTCGCCCGCGATCGGCGCGCCCGTTTCCTTCAGCTTCGCCTTCACCAGCGAATGGCCGGTCTTCCACATCAGCGGCTCACCGCCATGCTCGCGAATCCAGGGGGCCAGCTTGCCGGTGCATTTCACGTCGTAAATAACCTGGGCGCCCGGATTACGCGACAGGATCTCTTCAGCGAACAGCATCAGTTGCCTGTCCGGAAAAATCACCTGACCGTCCTTGGTCACCACGCCAAGGCGGTCGCCATCGCCATCGAAAGCCAGGCCAAGCTCGCAGTCCGTCTCGCGCAGGGCCTTCATCAGATCCTGCAGATTCTCGATATGTGCGGGATCAGGGTGGTGGTTCGGGAAGTTGCCGTCCACGTCGCAGAACAGCTCCGTCACTTCGCAGCCCAGGCCACGGAATAAGTCACCCACGAAAGCGCCGGCCACGCCGTTGCCGGCATCCAGAGCAATCTTCATCGGACGAGCCAGCTTGACGTCGCTGATGATGCGATCGAGGTACTTTTGGCGCACATCGACTTGCTTGTAGGTGCCGGCACCGCTGCTGAACTGACCGGCTTCGATCCTCTGGCGCAGCGCCTGGATCTGCTCGCCATAGATCGCCTTGCCGGCCAGCACCATCTTGAAACCGTTGTAGTCCGGCGGGTTGTGGCTGCCGGTGACCATGATGCCGGAGGTCGGGCGGACGCCGTCGATCTCGATGTTGGTGGCGAAGTAGACCATCGGAGTGGCGACCATGCCGATGTCGATCACGTCCAGGCCGGCGGCGCGCAGGCCTTCGATCAGGCCGGAGATGAGGTCGGGGCCGGAGAGACGGCCGTCGCGGCCTACTACGACGGATTTTTCGCCCAGGTCAACCGCGGCGGAGCCGAAGGAGAGACCGATGAAGCGTGCAACTTCACGCGTCAGCGTCTTGCCAACGATGCCGCGAATGTCATAGGCCTTGAAAATCGATGAGTCAATTTGCATGAGCGTTACGATGGTTGAATGCGTGTTTACGACAGGACAGCGTCGAGACCGCTAATGTGTGCAAGGCAGCATTGTGCCGGATTGTGCAACCGCGGTAACCGTCGAGATTGAGGAAGGATCCTGGATTGCGTCGCCAAGGCGTACACAATGCACTAATGTGCACACCTCGGACCGCCGGATAGGGAGGCAGTTATAATCATGCGCCCCGATTGCAAATTTCCCGCCCTCGGTGAAAACCTGCCTGGGCTGGCCAGGTGCGCAGGGAAGCGCAAGATTGTGCACGCTCATCCACCCGGCCTAACCATCATACCTTTGCTTAACTAGCCGGTGGTCCGGGAAAAACTGGTTGCAGTTGCAAAATTTTGTAAATCTGTACAGTGACAAACTCGCGTAGAGGGTTGAGGTGTGGCTAGATTCACCAATGACGAAAACCAATAGTATTTCCCGCTCGGCACCAGCCGTTCGCGCGCGAGGATCCGAGATCATCCGGCGCGCCAGCCGGATGGTGGCCTGGGCACTGTTAGGCTTGATATTTCTCGGCCTCGGCATGTTTGCAGTTGAACTACTACGCCAAACTGGAATTGTCACTGGGCTGTTCACGCGCACGCTGGGCTGGTCTGCGGCTGCGTACGTCGCTGCGTTCGTGCTTATGCTCAGGTCGCTACATTTGCCGCCTGTCGAGGGCAACAGCCTTGTGGGGCTGTCCGTAACATTGGCTTTTGTAGCCCTGCTGCTGTGTTTCGCCGTTATGCGACTGGAGTATTCGCGCGTAGCGTTGTTGCTCACCTATTTCGGCACGCTGGTGTGGACGTGGTTTGGGTACCGCTTGTTTGTCAGGAACTATGTACCCGTGTTTGGATACTCCGATCCCGCGACGCTCGCGCAACTCGAGCAGATCGTGAACATGCCCGGTGCAGCCCTGCCGAGTCCGCACCGGTTCGAGCATATCCGGTCCCTGGAGGAGGCCACCGGGTGTGACGCATTGATGGTCGATCGGCATGCCATGGCCGATCCGGAACGCACTCGCACGCTGTCGCAGCTGAAGTTAACCCATGTCCGCATGTATTCCGTCGAACGAATCGGCGAGATGCTGACTGGGCGGGTAGGACTCGCGCACATCGATGAGAATTTCCTGGACGACTACGCTAAGCACTATTTTTACGGCTTCCTGAAGCGACTCATTGACATTGTTTCCGTGGTGGCAATGGCACCGCTTGCAGTTCCGGTAGGCGCGCTAGTGGCACTTGCCGTCCGCATTGAGTCAAAGGGCCCGGCGGTATTCCGTCAAGTGCGTGTCGGTCTGTTCGGTCGCCCCTTTGTCATGTTGAAGTTCCGCAGCATGACCACTGAGGAAGATGCTCCTGCGCAGTTCGCGTTGAAGCAAGATCCTCGTGTCACCCGCGTTGGCCGGATCATCCGCAAGTATCGGCTCGACGAGATTCCGCAGCTCTGGAATGTGTTGACCGGTGACATGAGCCTGATCGGGCCGCGGCCGGAACAAGTGCCCATGGTCGAGCAGTTCTCGCAGAGCATCCCCTACTATCCCTATCGCCACCTGGTTCGCCCCGGCCTTTCGGGCTGGGCGCAGGTCCAGCAGGGGTATGTAGGCACCCACGAAGAAACGGTCACAAAGCTAAGTTACGATTTGTATTACGTGAAACACTGTTCGTTTGCCTTGGATCTGCTGATTGCAGTCAAGACACTGCGAACCTTGCTTACCGGATACGGCGCGCGTTGAACCCATCCGAGCCGTCCGCTCAGCCGGACTCTTTGCGTATCCTGCTGGTGACAACCGGCCTACGCATGGGCGGTGCTGAACAGCAGGTTGCTGCCCTCGCGAAAGAGTTCATCGCACGAGGTCACAGCGTCGCGCTGATCAGCCTGACTCCGGATTGCGAAGTCCCCATGCCCGACGCGGTAGAGCGCCTGATGCTCGATTTGCGCAAGACACCTCTGTCGATGGTTCATGCGCTGTTGAAAGCACGACGCTTTGCCCTGGAATGGCGCCCGGACATCGTGAATTCGCATATGTTCCATGCGAATATGTTTGCGCGTTCACTGTCGCGCAATTGCCGGCTGCCTCCGCTGATCTGCGCGGCACACAGCTTTTCAGAGGGCGGCCGGCTACGCATGCTCTGTTATCGGCTCACCGATCGCTGGTGTACGCTGACGACGCAGGTCAGCCAGGCCAGTCGCGCAGAGATGATCCGGGCAGGAGCCGTCAGGCCTGACCGTGTACGCGTGATGTACAACGGGATCGATACGGAGAAATTCAAGCCAGACGTGACACTACGCGAGCGCACGCGCGCGCAGCTTGGCATTGATTCCCGCGCACGTTTGATCCTGACCATAGGACGCCTAGCCGTAGAGAAAGCACAAGATAGACTGATCGATGCGTTCCAACGGATGAACCGTTCACAAACTACTCGCCTTTTCGTTGCAGGCGACGGGCCGCAGCGTGCAGCGTTGCAGGAGCGGATAACAAGATACGGACTGCACGATGCCGTCTCGCTGCTGGGGACAAGGCACGATATTCCCGCCCTGTTAAATGCAGCTGATCTTTTCGTACTCTCTTCGCGCGTCGAGGGCATGCCGCTTGCGATTGGCGAAGCGCTGGCTTGCGGGCGCCCTGTCGTAGCCACTTCGGCGCCCGGCGTCAAAGAACTAATGGGTGACATTGGCATCGTGGTGCCCATTGACGATATCGATGCCCTGGCGCTTGCCATGACGCAATCGTTTGCCACCGAGGCCGGAACAGATGGCCAACGCGACATGCGCCGCCAACGCATCGTCACGCACTTCGGTATTGCCGCTGCCGCCGATCGCTGGTTATCGCTCTATCGCGAGATGCACTGCGAAGCCTCCGAACCCGCACGCTGCACAAGGTCATGCGGCGACGCATAGCCGGCAACGTCGGCTGGATGTTGCTCGATCGCTGCTCACAAGTGCTGGTGGGCATCGGCGTCGTCGCGATACTCGCCCGTACCCTCGGCACCGATGGCTTTGCGGCATTTCAATACGCCCAGTCCTTAGTACTGATCGGGGCCTCCGTCGCGCTGATTTGCGGTAGCGAAGTCGTGGTTCCGCGGCTTGTGGCCCTTTCCGATCTAGCCGCACAACATCGGCTCCTCAAGCATGTGTTCCGCCTGCGCCTTCTAGCCGCGTGCTGCGCCTATCTGCTGGTCTGCGGCTTTCTGTGGGTATCCCGGCAAGGGGATGCCAGTTGGCAGCCGGCGTTGATATTGGGTATCGCAATCCTGCTGCGCGAACCCTCTGGCGTCGTGATCGCGTGGACACAGGCACATACGCGAACCCAGCCAAGTGTGCTGATCAATCTTGCTTCCCTGGCTTTGAAAGCCGGCACTGTTGCCACGCTTGCCGTGATGGGAATTCATGCCGTCGGCGCCTACGCCGCCGCTTTCATTCTTGAGCCCCTGATGGCCGCTGTCTTACTCGGCACCTTCTATCGCAAATATATGCCTCAGCAGGCAGTCGATTACGATGGCCAACTGACGCGTCAGCTGTTTCGCGATGGATCTCTTTTCTGGATCAGCTTTATGCTGATGATGGCGGCGCGCAGGGCTGATCAGCTGATACTCAGACCGCACGTATCTTCTGAAGAGTTCGCTGCCTATGCGGCCGCAATGCAGATCGTGGACAACTACACCACGTTGGCCACCATTCTCGCGGGTGGCATCGCTCCGCTCTATGTCTATGCACGTGATGCATCCGCTGGCATTCGCAATGTACTGAAGCTGGCGACCTTCATCACCATCGTGGGGGCTGCCGGCACGGTGCCCCTTATCCTCCTGGCGCCATGGATCGTGCATCTGTTGTATGGCGCCGCCTTTGCCGAGGCAAGCTCGCTATTGCGCCTGGCCACCCTTGCCTCGCCATTGGTGTTTGCCGATGTTGGCTTTACTATCCTGGCAGCTTACCTGCGCAAGCCCCGATGGATCGCCATCAAGTGGGGCCTCGCGTTTCTGGCAACTGTTGCTGTCGATCTGACTGCTATTCCCCGATTTGGCGCGAAGGGGGCCATTCTAGGCTACACAGTTGCCAATGCCCTGGCCACGCTGGCAGGCATCTGCATGTGGCTCCACGCGCGAAGGGCGCAGGCATGATCTGCGCACTGCCAATCTGAGCTTAACCAGGTGCCTACCCATCAGCCTCCAATCTTCGAAGGACTCCTGGAACGCGGAATATTGCAGGCCCTGACAGACACTGGAGCAGAGACCGTCCACGGCGTTAGAGAGAGGGAATTCAGCTTCCATGTGGCTCGCATTGGCACTATCGCGAGCGAAGTCTCCGTATCCATCGGATCACGACCCATGCTCGCTGCATGATCAGCAAGTGAATGCCCGTCAGCAGCAGAAAGGCAACGAACAGAATGGACTCCGGCACACCCTGCTTCCATGCCACAACGCCAATCAGGCCGAGGAGAAGGTTACCGACCAGGAGGAACCATACCGCCTGCTTGCTATTCAGGCCCGCCCGCAAAAGCAGGTGATGCAGGTGGGTACGATCGGCCGCCAGCGGATTCTTGCCCTGGATTGCCCGACGCAGGACCACCGCCAGCAGATCAATCAAGATCAGCCCGACCACCCAGAGCATAACGGCCGGGGGCACGTAACTGCCACCTGGGTTGTACTCCTTCTGCGACAGTTCCACCGAGAACCAGCTGATCCCGTAGCCAAGCAACAAGCTTCCCGCATCGCCCAGGAAAACCAACCGGCGGCGCAGGGGGCTGGGCATGTTGAACAGCAGGAAACCTGCAATGGCGCCACACACCAGAAGGCAGATCCGGTATGCACCCGGATTGCCAATGTCGTTTGCCAACCACGCGAACCAGCCGAACACAATAAAGGAAAGGCCCCCCGCCAGGCCATCCATGCCATCGGTCATGTTGATGGCATTGACCACCGCGAGGACAGCAAGAAGGGTCAGCGGAATGCCCCACGCATAGAGAATGACGTCGCGCTTGTTGAGAAGATCGCCCAGGGAGTGCAGATACACCTCACCCCACGAAGTCATCAGGATTGCCGCTGTGAACTGGAATGCCAGCTTGCTTAGTGGCGGAATGCCATTCAGATCGTCGAAGAGGCCAACCAGCGCAAGCAGCGTCAGGCCAATGTACAGCGGCGTGTAATGATCATAGCCGCGCACGAACATCGCCGTGGACACCCAGACCGCGATGAGGATCGCGATACCGCCGACCAGTGGTGTCGAGCCTTCGTGTCGCTTTCTTCCGCCGGGGTGGTCAAGCAAACCTCCGCGGGTGGCCAGTGGGCGCAGGATCAGCACAGCGCCTGCACTCAACAAGGCCGCGATTGCAGGGAGCCAGAATAGTTCAAACATGAAAACTCAAGAGAAATCGTAGCGCCAAGGTCGGGCCGGCATTCGCGTAGAATGTCGACTTCCCGACCGTGTCCACGTTCAGCATTGCAGATTGCAGGCGAACGTGCGGCGGCGAGCGGTCATTTGACTTCACATCGTGCCGCCCAGATAGTAGGGCCTGCCCTCCGCGTTGTGCAACCGCACAACCACAGTATTGTTCATGCTCTTGCCTATTTTTCTCGTATCGCGTAATGGGGTAAAGAACACGGGCGGCGTTGAGCGCGTCGTACATCTTCTCCAGAGTGACCTCAAACGGCATGGCGCCGAAGTAACCCTGGTCGACGAAGCCATGGTTTTACCACAGTTTCTGCGTGGCAAGCGCCTTGCGCAGTTTGCCTTTCCAATCGCGGCATCGCTGTGGCTATGGGCCAGAAGATTATCTGGCGGCAAGTTCGTGACCATTTCCAACTCCTCGTACACGCCGCTCTATCCTGCTGAAGCAGTAATCGTTCACGGTTCCGCGGCTGGTTATATCCGGGCCCTGGCCAAGTCGGGCAACCGGTTTCTGGGGATGCGGCTTCTGGCCCGCCTCGAAGGCCTGACAATGCGCTTCGCGCAGCGCGTAATCTGCGTCTCGGAAGCCGTCCGCGACCTGTGCATCGACCACCATGGGGTACCCGCAAGAAAATGCCGCGTGGTCCACAACGGCATTGATGCATCCGTGTTCCATGCCAGGCAGAAATTCACGGACGGCCTCGTTCGGCTGGGCTTTGCGGGACGCTTGGAATATGGCAAGGGGTTGCCTTATCTGATCGAGATAGCGCGCTGGATCGGCACGCAACCCGACATGCGGCTGGTCATCGCAACGACGAGCGACGTGCCGACTGCCCTGAAGGACCTCCCCGGCATCACGATTGTCCCCGGCCTCGCGCCGGATCAGATGTCGACGTTCTACAACATGATCGACATCATGCTGTTGCCCTCCCTCTTCGAAGGGTTTGAGCTTGTCACGCTCGAAGCACTAGCTTCCGGCGTCAGTGTACTAGGCACCCGGGTGGGCGCCTGCGATGTATTCCTGCGGCAAGGCGTGCCCTGGGTCAGCGAACTGCCGACAGACACCGGTGATTTCGTCAGGCAAGCTACGTCAATTTTTGAGCGTCTGCGACGCAATAGCGACCCCGCCCGCATGCATGCATTCATTGAAGAATCCTTCTCCATCGAGCGTTTCTGCAAGCAGATTCGCGCACAACTGCAATTACGAGATTCGTGAACGTTCTGCTGATATCACCCAATGGGCTTCAGGAGCTTTCCGGAGGCGGCCTCTACCTCCGTTCGCTGACCCAGGCGCTTTGCGCCGCCCAAGGCGTCGACCAGCTGACCGTCATCAGCAAGGACATGGGAAATGGGGAAATATTCGAGTTTCCTGCCCACTGCAAACGCATTTACCTGAAAAAAACTACGCTCCGAGACGTAGCGGCACGCGTGCGGCTGTGCCCCACCTATTTGATGACTTACCGCTCGCTCCTGACGCGCGAAGCACGGGCTGCAGACGTGACGCTGTTCCACAATTCCCGTCTCGGCATGCTCTTGTCCGAAATTCGCGAAAAAGTGTCCGACAAGACCTACGGGATTCTGAGCGATAACGTGGAAGCCGAACTGAAGCGCCAGCACAATGGTGGAAATATGTTACGGCAGGTAAGTAATGCGTTGGATACGTGGCTTATTCGACATGCGGAGGCCCCGTGCCGCTCTGCAGACTTCATGACCTTTATCACGGAAGCCGATCGTGCGCTGTTCGACAGCCACTACGGCATACCCGCCCGCACAGGCATACTGCCCATCTCGCTGGCTCGTGGCGAGCCCGACACTCAGCACCTGGCGGCTTCCACCGCCCATCCGCAGATCCTGTTCACCGCACATTTCGGCTTTGCACCAAATCAGACCGCGTTGCGACACTTCGCCGAAGTGGCAAAGTTGTTCAAGGAAAGCTCCGATACGCCCGCGCAGTTCGTCGTTGCGGGTGCCCGTGCGGCGGAAATGGCCGCACCGTACCGTTGCCTGCAGGTCATCGACAATCCCAATCCCAGCCGGATGGCCAGCGCCTTCGCGTCAGCCGCGGTCTACCTGGCACCGGTAAGTTGGGGCAGCGGCATGAAGACCAAGGTCGCCGAGGCGTTGTCGTATGGCATCCCGGTGATCTGCATGCCAAATGCAGCGGTAGGCTATGAAGCCATGCTTTCTGACGAGCGGTATCGCGAGGCCATTAGCGTAGTTGAAAATGTGCCACAGATGGCACGCACACTTCACAGAATTTTACAAACCCACGATCAGGGGCCCCTCCGGAATGCAGCATTCGCAGCATTCGATGCCTTATACTCGCAGGCGTCGCAGACTCGGCGGCTGGAACTGCTACTCCTTGCAAAATGATCATATCGAGTGCGAAAAGACTGGTTAGCATCATTACTCCCGTGCATAACGATGGGAAGTATATTGGCGCGACCGCCAGTTCAATTCTGCAGCAGAGCCTCACCGACTTCGAATGGATTTTGGTCGATGATGGCTCAAATCGCGAAACGGCAGCCGTGCTCGTCCGTCTTGCCGCATCTGACGCGCGCATTCGGATCATTACCAATCCGGTGGCATACGGTCCCGCACGCGCGCGTAATATCGGTATCGCGGCCGCATCGGGAGAATATGTCGCATTTCTCGATGCTGATGACATCTGGGACAAAAATAAGCTGGAGCATCAGGTCACGTTTATGCGCCAACATGACCTGGATTTTAGTTATCACGACTATATCCCGTTCGAGGATGGCAGCGGCCGCCCAATATCGAGAATTTGCGGACCGAACCGGTTGACGCTGTTTTCCCATAACGCCCGGCGGGGCGTAGGGTGCCTGGCCGTCATGCTCAAGCGGAAGATAGCCGGCGACGGCGTTTTTCCGGCAATGCCTCCCGGCCTCGTGGCTGAAGACTTTGCCGCCTGGGCTATCCTGATCAAGGCCGGTCTGCGCGGTGAGCGCTTGCCCAAGACGCTGGCTTGGTATCGTGTACGCAAGCGCTCCTTCTCGTCTAACAAGTTCCGCTCGGCGCATTCTGTCTGGTTCATCATGCGCACGATGGAAGGCTTCGGCAAGGTCACGTCGGCGTTCTTCCTTGCGAGCTTCCTGTTCACAGCCATGACCTCACGGGTAGTGGCTCGTGTTTCCGGCCCTTACCAGACACTGGCCGCGCCTCCATGGCATTGAACGCACTGATCTCCGGTCTGGGCGTTCTCCTGAAGTTGCTCTGCGGCCTGGCCGCGAACAAGATCCTGTCCACGCAGTTGGGACCGACGGCCTTCGGGACATGGGGTAATGTCTTCAGCCTGGCCACGCTCTACACGACGTTCTCGAATGGCGGCATCTCGCAAGGGCTGATCGCGCGGTTGTCCTCACCGACACAGGACGATGCGGCGCGCGCACGGTGGCTGGCCGGCGGGTTGCTGTTTGTGCTTGGTGTGCCCGTGCTGATCGCCGCCTGGCATGCCGGATTCCGGCAACTCGACGTGGTCAGCGGCGCCGAGGCGCTCGGCCCGCTCGCCGCACTGGCGCTCGGTCTGCTCGCTGCACTGGCATTGCAGATCCAGGCCACCGTGCTGGCACAAGGGCGGTCGCGGCTGAATGCCATCGTAGTTGCGCTATCGGGTGTCACCGCACTGCTGAGCTACTGGCTGTTCGTCCTGCCTGGTTCGATCCCGAGCGCGGTCCGCGCACTGGTGATCAGCTTTGCCACAACGCTCGCGATCTGGCTGGTGGTGGCCGCCTCCACCCGAACGCGCTGGCACGCCGGCATCGCCGCCTTGCGCGACGGTTGGCCGGCAGCCCGATCGCTGGCACCCTATGTCGCTATCGCGCTCGCACCGGCCGTCGTGGGCACCGCGGCCGTGATCGCCGTCCGCGAAGTCGTGTCGACGCAGGTCAGCCCGGAAGCGGCCGGCCTCTGGCAAGGCATGTTCCGCATCTCCGACGCCATCGTCGCCATGGCGCAAGCCGTGGTCAGCTTCGTGCTGCTGCCCGAAGTGTTCCGGAGCGATACGCCGCGCCAAACGCTAAAAAAACGTCTGGCCGGCTATGCTCTTCTCGTTGTGCTCGGCTTCATCGTTGGCGTAGCAATCCTGTGGCGCGGCGCCGACCTCGTGGTCAAGGTGCTCTACTCCGAGCAGTACGCGGGCATCTCACCCCTGCTCTGGATCGAACTGCTCGGCGATGCCTTCAAGGCCCTAGCAATGCCGTTCGTCGCGTTTTTCATTTATCAAAGAAATCTTCGGTTTTCCTGGGCGCTCGAGTTGACGTTTTCGGTCTGCTTCATACTGGCCACCTACATACTGACCGGCTTGGCCGGCCTGGCAGGGGCAGCGGTCGCGTACGCCTGTGCGAACTTCGCCCTGCTGATTGTTGCTTTTGTATTGTTTTTTGGAGCCCAGGATGCCTAATTTTTTCTTTCTGGCAACAGTGGCGCTGGTAATTGCCAACCTGATCAGCGGCGCCTACGGCGTACTCGCCTGGCAAGAACCCATTACTGCGCTGACGTTCTTTGTTTGCATATACCGAGTCAGCAAGGCTTCTTCCAGCCGGTTCAACCCGGCAATGCTGCTTTGCCTGACCACCACGCTCTTCCTGTTCAGCCGATTCCTGATCACCTATTTCTTTGGCTGGTCCGACTACCGCTACGGCGACTGGTTCCGCATGGGTCCGATGAACGACCATACGGTAGCGCTGTCGCTGTGCGGCATCAGCCTGTTTCTATGCGGCATTGCATTGTCGGCAGGCAAGCTCGGCAACGTCCCGGTGCGCAATGACCAGTCTCTTGGCGTCTTCGCATTACGCTCCGGCCTGGCACTGCTGCCCTTTGCGCTTTATCGCGTCTATATCAATATTGACACGTGGCGCAATGGCGACTATCTCGCTCTCTACAAGTACGGCGGTCCGAGCGGCATTCCCTATGCGCTCGGCAGCTGGCTGATCTTCTGTATCTTCATGTACCTGGCGTCGCGCCCCCGGCAGCGTTTGGCATTTATGGCATATGGCTTCGGACTGGTGCTTTGCGTACTGGACATGCTCAAGGGGGCGCGTGGTGTTCCAATGGCGCAGATCATCGCGCTGACGTGGCTGCTGGTCACGACCCAGGAGCTCAAGGTTTCCTGGTGGAAAGCTGCTTGCGCCGGCATCGGCCTCGCCATCGTTGCCGATATTGTGGGCCGCGTTAGAGTGGGCATTCCTGTTGCGACAGCAATTTCGTCCGATCCATTCGAAACACTCTTCGGATTCGCTTACGGGCAGGGTGTCAGCCTGATCTTCATCGAGTCCACGGCTACGCACCTTGTAAGGTTCACACCTGTCGACGGCTTGCGCGCGACCTTCGCCATCTTCCTCGACGGCTATCATCGAATGCTAGGCGATCTCGCTGCCGGTCAGACGCTGGAATTCGTCAAGCACACAGCCAGCCTGGCGCATCGCATATCGTTCATCGTCGATCCGAAAATGTACCTCGAAGGCAAGGGCATGGGTGGTTCTGCAGTGGCGGAGTCCCTGCTGTATTCGCGGCTGTTCGGGCCGCTTGTCGCTGGCCTTTTCACCGGCACGTGTTTGCGCCTGCTCCACCGCGTAGCCATGGCCTCGCCGCTCGGCCTGTTTATCTTCTCCGCCACGTTGCCCTTTTTCCTGCTTCTGCCGCGTGAAAACCAGTTGCTCTTCGTGGTTCCGATGCTGAAGGCATCGCTGTTTGCTACGCTCTTTTACGTCATCGCCAAATTCCATGTCAGACAGCCAGCCTAAGGTGACCGTCGTCGTTCCGACCTACAAGCGCGCTCACCTGCTTGCAGACACGATTCCGTCCTATCTGCAGCCAGAGGTCGCACAACTGGTACTGGTGGACGACTGCTCGCCCGACAATACGCCCGAGGTCGCGAAGGCGCTCATGCAGCGCTACCCGCAGATCACCTATCTGCGCAACAGTGCTAACGGGAAACAGACCACATCGAAGAACCGTGGCAAAGCACTGGCGCAGACGGAATTCATTTACTTCGGTGATGACGATTCCCTACTGAACCCCGGCGCTTTGGGGATTCTGCTGCAAACAGCAAGGGACACCGCCAGCGATATCGTTGGCGCCTCCGCCCTATACCTGCGCGACGACAAGGACACGGAGACCGCCGTCATTGAGCGCCGCAAGCTCGCCAGCAAGGTGGACGATGTAGTGAACCTGAGCAGGCTGCGATTCGATTTTGCGGCCAGAATGCCTCGAGCCGTGGAGGTTCCAGTATGCCACGCATCGTTCCTGATCCGGGCGGATGCGGCCAGGGAGATAGACTTCGACACGGGCTACGTCGGCAACTGCTATCGCGAAGAAACCGATTACCTAGTGCGCTGCCGTGCACGCGGACTCAAGATTTCATATGAGCCCCGCGCATTGCAAATCAACCTGCCTCCATCGCAAGCCACCGGCGGTGCCCGTGGGCGTGGCAGGTTGTCGTATGAGAGTTATGCGCTTTACAACACGGCTCGGTTCTTGCTGAAGAATCGGCAAGCCTTAACGCAGGCGGACCAACGCTGCAATGTCGCACTTATGCTGGGCTGGTACATAGAGGCGCGGGTAAGCGCCGCGTTGGCGCGGGCAGCGAGCAGTCTGTCGCGAAGACTCTCCGGACAGTCGTAGCCTGTCACGACACCTACGAACGCGAAGCGCTTGCCAAAAGCTCCTGAATACGTTCAGCAACGCTCGCCGGCACTGGATCCTCTACGCGGCGGAAAGCCAGTCCCTTGTCCATGCCCGGTATCGCAGCCAGCACATCCACTGCTGCCTTTACGGCACTGGAAAGTGCCGCCAAAACGGCATTGGTCCATTGCTGCCGCGCGATGAACGTCCGCAGTTGTGCCTGGAGAAGATGTCTTCGCGCGACCAGCGTCGACGTCACACTGTAGTTGCCTTGCCGGTATGCCAGCAAGGTCTCATCTAGGCACGCAAACCTGCTGGCCGTACAGCTACGCAACAGTAGTTCCTGATCCTCCGCACGCCTGACTTCCGGAACGCGATACCGATGCTTGCGGAACCACTCCACCCGGCCCATCCATGTGGGATGCGGCAATGGGATGCCACGCCACGGACGCGCGCAGATCGCCTCATGGGTATTGCGAAACGGCAGGAGTCCGACAATGGACCCATCATTCCGGAATACCGCTGCCCGACACCCTACCAGATCGACTTCCGGGTGTTCCTCTAGAAATTGGTACTGCTGCTTCAGTCGCTCCGGAAAGCTCAGATCGTCTGCATCCATCCGAGCAAGGTAGCGACTGCGGGTCAGATCGACACCCTGATTGAGGCGTGCAGTCAAACCGAGTTGAAATCCATCCGAAACAAGCCGGATACGTGCGTCCTGCAAACCAAGCACGAGTTGGGCCGTATTATCCGTGGACCCATCGTCTAACACTATGAGTTCGAAGTCCGCGAAAGTCTGAGCCAGAATGGAACGTACCGCAGAAATAATTGTCCGCTCGCCATTACGCACAGGCAGCAGCACGGTGATCAATGGGATTTGCTCAGACATTACTTTTCGCCGCCATACTTACCTGCGGGCGGCAGCTTGCGTTGTCGACCCAGTACAAAAAGAACCCCGTTCTTGGTCCAGCGTACTGGTGCTCGAACGGGAGCCGGAACCTTCGGGTAAATCGCAAAGAAGATGCGCGCGAGACCTTGCAACGTGAGGAGTCGCATACGGCGATAGCTCTTAATAAGCTGGTCGAAATACACGGCAGGTTCGGGTTGCGCCACCCCGTACTTCAGGAATCCACGACGCGAGCGTATGCGGTACTTCTCGAACAGTCGGTACCATTGCGCCTTGATCTCGGGTTCTTCGGCTACCTTGTGCGCGATCTTTTCGAACAGGATCGAATACTCATAAAGCTCGATTTGCCCGCTGTCCCTGCATACCTCCGTGACCTGATGTTCCGCATTCGTCGGCGTGCAAATCAGCGGCCTAGTGCTAAACGCGAATAGCGTACCGCTCTGGAGGATACGGATATAGAAATCCAGGTCCACCAGCCATTTCATTCTTATATCGTATTCGAGCGAGAAGGCCCGGCGATAGATCGTGGTGCTCGGCGCACCAACGAAATTGCCTGCGAATAGCACCTCCGGCATCGCTCGCAGCGCCTGCATCTGACTCTCGGTGGCTCGATGAACACGCTGTTGCCCCGTTGCGACATCAGTGATCAGCGTTGCACAGAACGCAAATCCAGCATCAGGCTGATCATCGAGCAGTCGCACGAAATCGCCCAGCGCATCCGCATCGGTAAAATTGTCGTCATGATGGAGGATCTTCAGGTAGTCGCCCGAGGCAAGACGCAACGCAGCGTTCCAGTTCTCCGGCGAGCCCAGCTGCTTAGCATTGCGCACGTATCGCAAGCGCCCGCCGAAATCGAATTCGGCAAGCAATGCTTCTACGGAGTCGTCCGGCGAATCGTCGGTAACGATCACTTCATAGTCAGTAAAACGCTGATCCAATACCGACTGCAGCGTCTGGCGCAGGAAGGCCACCTGCCGATAGGCCGGAATACAGATGGAAACTTTAGGCATGGGCCTCTCTGACAATATCGGTCACGCGTGATCCACGCATTCATGACCATTTCTTCGGACCACCAGGCGCATCCGAATGACTTGCCCAGCCCTTTTCTTGATAACTTTACGCATGGCGCCCATCAGACTGTTCTTTCCAACCTGCGGATAATGCCGAGCACTACCCGACGGTAGAAACGGCTCGTCGTTGCACGCGGCGCTTCCGCCAAGGGAGAGGGAAGCGGGGCCACTGCCGTTACAAAATAGTCGCGCGCCCAATAGAAGCGGCTAAGAAGTCCTTCCTTGGTGCCCTCGACAATCTCCTTTGAGCGATCCCACATGCGCTTGTTCTGCAAGTCCTGTTCGGTTTGCGTTTTGGGGCGCGTCAATGACAGATTACTATTGCGCGGCGCGGTGCTTACGTAGTAACTGCAGGTGAACGCCTCGATCACGGCTGGCTCATGATAGAAACCCAGCCGGATAAGAAAGTCCCAGTCCTCGGAACGCGTCAACGCTTCATTGAAAGGCCCTTCTCGCAGTTCGTCGTGCAGTCGCGTGCGGTCAATCAGAAAGCTATGGATCGGGATGAAGTTCTCTGTCCACAATGCCTTCAGGGAAAATTTCTTGCGCACGAACGGAGTGGTTTCCTGAATGACCTCGAACTGCTCATTCTCCTTCTTCAATACTGTTTGAGCATAGGCCCATGTGCGGCCAGTGTCTTGCAGGACCGTTACAAGGCGCTCCAAGTGATCCGGCTCCAATGCATCATCATCGTCCAGGAAGCCGACGTAGCGACCCTTCGCCACAGCGATACCAATATTGAGATTTCTAGCGCGCTGGTCTTCATTGGTCGGATTGTGCGCCACACGGTATTCGATACCGGGCACCAAGGTGCCGAGGCTGCTGAGGTACTCGAGATATCCCTCGTCGGTGCCTTGGTACACCAATACGACCTCAAGCGGACGATAGCTCGAGCGCCCAACACTTTCGAGCGCGCGCGCGATTTCGCGATGACGACCTCCAACGCTCCGCACCACCAGCGTTGCCATCTCCTGCCCTGCAAGTCGATTCTCTTGTGGAACTGGCATCTTCAATTCCCCCACTTCAACAACCGCTTGATGGCATTGCGGCATCTCCGCTGCAATGCACTGACCGAGCCTCGCATCGTCCTTGCCAGATCCGCCGACGGCGGAGGCAGATATGGCTGCGCCTCCACCACTGCCAATCGACGATACGATTGGAGACCTGTCTCTGTCAGCACCTTGCGGAATCGCTCTTTTAGAAGATCGTGCAACGCCCGCCCGTCCCAGAAACCCGACGCCACGTTGGCGGCCTCAAGTTTGGCGAACCAATGCGCAATGTCATTGAGGTACTCGGGCGTCGCAGCGTACCGTTCGAGGATCAGACTTTCATGCAGTTCAGAATCCCGCTCCTCGAGCTCGACACCTGCCTGTGCGAACATCCAGCCTCGCACCTTACGCGACGCCAGATACTGGTGATTGGATTCGCTCGTGCTGACCTGCTTCTTGTGCAACCGGTAGTGCAGCAACAGGTCCGGCAAATTGGCGCTACGCACTTCCTGGGTAAAGCGGCTCCACAACCAGTAGTCTTCCGCGTGCGGAAATTCGTTGGTGTAAACCAGCTTGCGCTCATCGTAAACAGAGCGGCGAAACATCAGTGCCGGGTGTGCCAACGGGCAATAGAACATCAACGCGACACGAATATCGTCGTGCGATGGCGGAAACTGGAATGTATAAGGCGTCGCGATGCTGTCGAAGAAGCGGATGGCACCGCCTACGACACCAACGTCGGCATGCTGCTGCAGAAACTCCACCTGCAGTCTGAAGCGGTCCGGCACACAAATGTCGTCGGCATCCATGCGCGCGATATAGTCGCCTTTACAGAAACCCAAGGCCTTGTTGAGCGTGTTGACGAGACCAAGGTTCGATTCATTCTCCACGATTCTGATGCGAGGATCCGCAAATGACCGCGCAATCTCAAGCGTATTGTCCGATGAACCGTCGTCAATGAGTATGACCTCGAAGTTCTCATAAGTCTGGGCCAGCACGCTTTGCATAGCCTCGGCCAGATGCTGCTGCGCGTTGTACGCTGGCATTACGACGCTGATCAAAGGCTCGCCTTTCATTCAATTTCCGCCATGTCAGTGAACATCGTCACATCAACTGGTAACGCGTCACTGTTTATTGATTGATCTCTAAAGATTAATTTCACTGCAGCGATACATCTCATTGCCGATGCGTTCTATCGAGTCCGAACGAGTCCGTTTCAGAGCCTTGTCCACGTCGGCGGCAGCAGATCTCTCGTATCGAACTTCTCATCGCGAAACCACTGCGCTGGCGCAATCACTACCTTCCTCTCTGACGCATTCAGCCACGCTCCCCACCAGCTAAAAGTGCTATTCGCGATGATGTTGTGACGGCAGGCTGACATCAGCCGCAAATCCTCATAGTTCCGGGCGGAGTCGTTGTGGCGGATATACCGCGCCTCGTGTCCGAGATGAAGGTTCCCCGCAACCCAGTCCGGGTCGTCGGAGAAAACATAGAACGTCGGTTTCACACCCACGTTTTCGGCTACATACCTGGCAGCCCGCATGTAGTAGTCCAGGGAACATGTTCCATGCACGGCATTGGCCGATGCACTGGTCACATAGTCACCACGGCGGACGTGAATGGAAACTGCCCCCTCGTCACCGCCGATACGTGCCAGCCATTCGGCATTTTCCGAAGTGGGCGGGGTGATAATCTGAAAATCGCAGCGCAATTCCTGTGTCATTTCCGCGAAATAGCTCTCGCTTTGCCAGTACCCGTCCAGGTACGTACCGTCAGGCAGCTTCATGACCTCAGGATCCACAGCAAATCCGCGTTCGCGAAACACGCGCAATTCGGTACCCAGGCCAAAGCGCCGCAATGCCTTGGCCCACCGATTCTCAGCGCGCCCGCTGGGTATCTCGCGGTCTCCAGCCTGCACGGCCTTCAATGCAAAATGGTGCAGCCCGTAGGTGTGCAAGGGATAGTCGGCAAAGCCACTGCTGTCGATCTTCAACGGCACCCCAAGCCGCCGCGCCAGTGCGCGGCCTGCCGCGTACTGGAACATCTGGTTTCCAAGACCACCGATCACTCGCGTGACGATCATTCCTCCAACTCCTTGCTTACCCAGTTTTCCCAAATGAAAGGGAATTGATATGTCACGCGATGTGTTACAGCAAGCCGCTGCTGGATCGCCGCCATCCGTGCTTCGGCGTCAGGCACGAAATCGTGAAACTGCACCTGAAGTCGGCGGATTTTCCGTATCAGGCCCGTGTCGATCAGGTGATCGAGCAGGTCGTACTCGGCGCCCTCGATATTCACCTTCATCAAGTCAACTTGCGAAACATCCTCGGCTGAAAACACCTGCTCGGGCGTGACGACGCGGATTTCCACTATGTCTTCGCCCTGCAACTGCATGGACGATGCATCACCGGCAATCGAGATCTGGAACGTGCCCGCACAGCCACCAAGGCCCACAGCATGGAGACGGATCGCGTCGTTCTGCTCAAAACGACGCGCGATCTGCTCCACATACGATGGTACCGGTTCGAAAATGTGAATGTGGCAGCGATACCGTGCGTAGATGTCGCTCGCCCATTGTCCTTCGAATCCACCGACATCGAACACGATCGATTTGGACGTCAGTGGGTAATCGACGCGCAGAGTACGGTCGCCATCGGCCGCCACCCATTTCCGGTACGACATCTCCTTCAACGAAGGCGACGGCGGGGGTGGCGGGGGCGGTGGCGGCGGGGGTGGCGGCGGAGGTGGATCCATCGCATCGGCTGCATACTGCAGGCGGTAGCCCGCGGACCTGAGAGCCCGTACCAATAGCTTGTTCACAGACTTTCCGTTCTTGATTTCTGGCAATTGCTGCGGCGATGTCGAATCGCCACGTGCCGCGGTGTTGGCGATTTCTGCTGCTTCCCTGGCCGCGCGCTCCACCATCTCGTTCATCGGGATAATGGTCTTCTGCACACGCTCGCTCTGCGCCGTAGTGGCAATCAGGTGCTGCAGGACGATAGCGAGATTTGGAAAGAACTGCGTATTCCACAGATACTGCGTCCGTGCGCGCGCAATGGCCTCGAGGTGCGAAGAGTAATGCTTCGGGTCATCGAGACAACCGGCAATAGTCCGAGCAGCGCGTTGTGGTTCTTCCATCGCGATCCGCGTCCACGCGTCGTCCGCGTGATAACGTCCGACGTTCGTACAGCCTGCATAGAACGGATAGCACCACGCGAGCCACGCATCGGGGAGCTTTTCGGTCAGGAAATCATCGCTTTCGTGGTTCTCCAACACCACCGCATATCGGTAGCGGGACAGCAGATCCCACTTCGCGTCGAAACTACGAATGCCGCGCCCAAACACATGCAGGCGGTCTCCCAATGCCCCGGACAACGCCTGAACGAAATCCAGCCGCTTCCGATGGCCTTCGCTGAACGCCTTGTCTGACGAGATGACGCAAATCTCTTCCTGCTTTGCCACCGGCGCCATTGCAAGCAACTCGTCCATGGATCGTTCGACGAACCAGGGATGTGCCTGTTGCATCCTGAAGATGCGGGGATGATCAATGTCACGGCGCCCGCTGACGACAGTGTGGAACTGCGACAGAAAACCGGCATCATAGTGGCCAAGGGAGTCCGGTTCGCCCGTCACGAATATGGTTCGTTCGTGCGGGCACTTGACTTGCTCTCGTGCGGCGAGCGATTCGAACACCACCCAGGCATCGCAGTTCGAAATATTACTGTCGATGTGAAATCGGAAAGGCCCCCAAGTCGGCAAGTGGCCTGGGAACTGACGCATCCACGGCCAGGCAGGTGCGCACGTTGACAGTTTGACGTCGATCATGCGAGAGACAAGGATTCCAATCGCCAACCCGGATTGAGATGCACATAACCGAACGGCTGTTCGGCGGCATGCTGCACGTTATACCCCAACGAACGGCGAACAGTGATTGGGAAGGAGAGCATGTTGTCAAAATAGTCGCAGACGCCAAACTGGCTGGAGTGGATTTCCACGACATAGCTGCCCGCTACCAGAAAATCGGCAGGCAATCGCGCATGCAGGACATAATCGCCGGGCAGCACGGTTTCCATGTCCGGATTCCAGTCTGCGGCGAGCGAACGCGCAATCATTTCGCCAAGCACCGTCTTGAGATAGAACCCCATCCGAAACGCCTGAAGAGGCCGATGCACACGGAACTCGATCTGCACATCAATTGGCTTGCTGCCATCGCAAGCGGTGACCGGCACTTCGTCCTGAAGGATCAGGACATTCAGGCAATCGACATCCTCCGTGTGAAACGGCAGGTTCGCGCATTCGGTATTCACGGATCGCCGCATGTAGGACAGCACGGCTTCATCGACGGACACCTTCCCGTTGTTCACGCGCCCCCCCTCAAGGATCAGCGCAGTGTCGCACATCTCTTTGACCGCCCCCATGCTGTGGCTGACGAATAGCACGGTACGCCCTTCTGCCGCCAACTGGCGCATCTTGGCCTGACACTTCTTCTGGAATGCGGCGTCGCCAACGGCCAGGACTTCGTCCAGGACAATAATGTCCGGTTCCAGAAATGCCGATACTGCAAAAGCGAGGCGCACGTACATGCCGCTGGAATAGCGCTTGACGGGTGTGTCGAGGAATCGCTCAATCTCCGCGAAGTCGATAATCTCATCGAACTTACGACGCACTTCGGCCTGGCTCATGCCCAGAAGCGCGCCATTGAGAAAGACGTTCTCACGCCCGGTCAACTCCGGATGGAAACCCGTACCAACTTCGAGCAGACTGCTCAACCGGCCGCGAATCCGCACACTGCCGGACGTCGGGCTGACCACACGCGAAAGAATCTTCAACAGCGTGGATTTGCCGGCGCCGTTCCTACCGATGATGGCAACGCGTTCGCCCTCTTCCACCTCGAAGTTAATGTCGCGCAATGCCCAGAAAACTTCTTCTGTCTCGACTTCAACGCCGGCCGCAGCGTTACGCTTCCGGCCACCACGCAGCATTGTACCCAGCCCGGAACCGATCGCATCGCGCAACGATTTCTGCGTCGACGCCTGGGCCTGCGCGGTGCGATGCTTGAGCAAATAGCTCTTCGAAAGATTCTCTACAACAATTGCTTTGCTCATGATTTACATCAGATCGGCGAAGCCGCTTTCAGTACGCCGGAAGAACCGGATTCCCGGGATGAGAAGCACGATCGTGATGCCGACGGAAATTGCGAGGGCGTCCCAGTGCAAAGGATTCTGCCCGCCTAGCAGGCACCAGCGGAATCCGTCGATGATGCCTACCATCGGATTTAGCGAATAAAGCAGCCGCCACTTCTCTGGAACGATCGAGCTTGCAAAGCCGACAGGCGACAGATAGGCACCCAACTGAATGGCAACCGGAACCAGAAAGCGAAAATCCCGGTACGAGACGTTGAGCGCCGCCACCCAGAGGCTGCATGCCAGTATGAACGAGCAGAGCAAGATAACGAAGAGTGGCAAAAAAATGACCTGCCAGCTCGGCATATGGAGATAGAACATCGACAGGCCGAGATACACGAGGCCAGCGATGACGAAATCGACAACTCCAACGAACAGTGCACTGAGCGGCACGATCAGCCGTGGGAAATACACCTTCGAGATGATATGGCCATTGCCCACAACACTGTTGCCTGCATCAGAGAAGGTCGCCGAGAAGAACTGCCATGGCAGCATTCCCGCAAACACCAGCAACGCATACGGTGCGTCGTTCGACGGCAACTTGGCAAGCTTGCCGAAGACAAGCGTGAAGACCAGCATGGTCGTGAGCGGGCGAAGGACGGCCCAGCTCATTCCCATCGCGGTCTGCTTGTATCGCACCAGCACGTCCCGCCACACGAGCAGCATCAGCAGCTCACGAAAGCGCCATAGGTCGCGCCAGTAGTGGCTTGAATCCGGTTGCGGCGTGATCAGGATCTCCGGCTTCGACTCCGCCGACACCTTGCGCTCGGGGACGTTCAGGGCATTCTGCATCACACTATTGCACCCGGCAGTTCGGCTAGCGCTTGCTCGAGAAGTTTGAATTCGTCATCCATCGGATAGTGGTGATTCCCGATAAAGCAACCCGAGACATCGATCTCTTCCGCGTTGGTTAGGCTACCGTGAATGGAATAGTCATACCACTTCAGCACTTCATTCTTAGCGAAATTGCCGGCAACGATAGGGCGCACATCGATCTGGTGCTTCGCAAACGCCGCGATCAGGTCGGCGCGTGTGAACGGCGCATCGGGTTCGACAATCAGGCTGAAGCCGAACCAGCTGCTGTTGCCAATCTCGCGCTGAGTGCGCAAGTGCCGCACGCGTGACATCAGCGCCTGGAACTTCGATGCATTTCGGCGACGCTGTTCCACCATGCCAGGCAGCTTGCGCATCTGAGGAATACCGATTGCACCGCTCAGTTCCAGCGGACGCACGTTGTACCCAGGCAGCACGAACCGGAAGGATTCCTCGAACGGATTATCACTCTTGGTTCCGCAAACGTGATTGTGCTTGGGCAGGTTGCGCGTCCAGCCATGGGCGCGCAGTGCCAAGAGAATGTGATACAGCTCTTCGTCGTCGGTCACGACCACGCCACCTTCCATGGTCGAGATGTGATGACTGAAGAACGATGAGTAAGTACCCATCAGTCCGAACGTCCCGGTTTGGCGCCCTTCGAAAGTTGCACCCAGCGACTCACAATTGTCTTCAACGATGTCGATATTGCGATCGCCGACGATCTGGCGGATGCGGGTGAAGTCGTTCGGGTTGCCCAGCAGGTTGACCACCATGATCGCTCGCGTTTGCGGGGTGATCGCGCTGGCTAGCGCATCGAGGTCATAGTTAAGCGTCTCGCGGTCAATATCGACGAAGCGGACTCGCAATCCATACTGCTGCAGCGGATGGTAGGTCGTACTCCACGACACTGCCGGCACGATGACTTCATCGCCAGCCTGCAGCGGATTGCTTTTCCGGAATAGCAGCGCGCCGACCATCACGAGGTTGGCGGAGGATCCAGAATTCACCATTACGCTATAGCGGCTGCCGACGCTTTCGGCAAACACCCGCTCAAACTCGGCAACATGCTTACCCATCGTAAACATGCCCGATTCGATGACGCGTTGCATTGCATCGAGCTCTTCCTGGCCCCACGTAGTACTAGCAAGCGAGTACGGCATCCATTACCCCAAGTGATTCAAATAATAGTCATATGTAGCACGCAGCCCTTCAACCAGCGACGTCCGGGCAGCCCAACCCAACTGGCTGGCACGACTGGTGTCAACCAGCTTCCGGCTCATGCCAACCGGCTTCGACAAGTCATGCTCGAAGCGTCCCATATAGCCAACCACTTCTGCCGCAGCCTGGTAGTACTCATTGACTTCGTAGTCCCGACCGAGTCCGATATTCAGCAATCCTGGAAGGCTGTCGAAGCGGTCGATAAAGGTGAAGATGGCATCCGCCAGATCGCCCGCATACAGAAACTCTCGCCGAGCGGTCCCATCGCCCCAGATGTCCACTGCGTCGCGGCCCGAAGACTTCGCCTCGTGCAGTTTGTGAATGATGGCTGGCACCAGATGCGAATGCTGCGGATCAAACTTGTCGTACTTGCCGTACAAGTTGCATGGAATCAGCGTCTTGTACTGGCACTCCTGGCTTTCCCGGCTGATGTAATCGCACAAGCGCGCCACTGCACATTTCGCCAGCGCATACCCTTCGTTGGTCGGCTCGAGCTGTCCTGTTAGAACTTCCTCTTCGCGCAGGGCATTGGGACTGTTCCGCGGATACATGCAAGAGCTGCCAAGATTAAGCACACGTGCAACCCCGGCATCGCGAGCGGCCATGAGCAGGTTCTTGCCCATGTCCCAGTTCTCCACAAGAAACGCTACCGGCTCACGAATATTTGCCTGGATTCCGCCAACCCGGCCAGCCGCGTGCACAATACACGACGGTCGAAGGTCGCGCAGGACGCCGCGTACCGCATCGAAATTGCGCAGATCCAATTCCCGACTGGACGGCGCCACGATATCGACATTACGGAGCTTGGCCAAATCGAGCAGGTTTCGCCCGACCATGCCAGTTCCACCTGTAACAAGAATGGGACCCTGAGGCACGATTATTTCTCCCCAAGGTCCGGTCGGAAGATCTTCAAGCCGCGACCTAGTACGGCCTTCTCACGGGCGGCAAGCGCTGCATCGGCCTGGGCCATTTCCGCCACAAGCTCGGCAAAAGACGTCTCCGGCGTCCAGCCAAGCTTTTCGCGCGCCTTGGTCGCATCGCCAAGCAGCGTTTCCACTTCAGCAGGACGGAAATATCGTGGATCCACCCGTACGATCGTGGCTCCCAGAGCCAAGTGACTGGCATATTCTTCGTTTTCGACCTTGTCCACGATAGCCACCTCATCGACACCTTCACCTTGCCATCGCAGGGTGATACCAAGCTCGCGCGCAGAAAGATCAACAAACTCCCGGACACTGTGCTGTTCGCCTGTGGCAATAACGAAATCCTCGGGCCGCTCCTGTTGCAGCATGAGCCATTGCATCGTCACGTAATCGCGTGCATGACCCCAGTCGCGCAGAGCATTCATATTGCCGAGGTACAAGCAATCCTGCATGCCGAGCGCAATGCGCGCAAGACCGCGGGTGATCTTGCGAGTAACAAACGTCTCCCCGCGGATCGGACTCTCATGATTGAAGAGGATCCCGTTGCAAGCATAAAGCCCATACGATTCACGGTAGTTAACCGTGATCCAGTATGCATAGAGCTTTGCTACGGCATAAGGACTGCGCGGATAGAAAGGCGTCGTTTCTTTTTGCGGCACTTCTTGCACCAAGCCGTACAGTTCGGATGTCGATGCCTGATAGAAGCGCGCGGTCTTTTCAAGACCGAGAATCCGAATCGCCTCCAGCAAGCGCAGAGCGCCGATGCCGTCGGAGTTTGCGGTGTACTCGGGCTCTTCGAACGACACCTGAACATGGCTTTGGGCTGCCAGATTGTAGATTTCCGTCGGTTGAACCTTGGCGATGATCCGCAGCAAGCTGCTCGAGTCCGTCAGATCCCCATGGTGAAGTTCCAAGTTAGGGCCGCCCGAATGCGGATCATGGAAAAGGTGATCGATGCGATCAGTGTTGAAGAGCGAAGTTCTGCGTTTGATTCCATGGACCTGGTAGCCCTTGGCTAGCAAAAATTCGGCCAAATAAGCACCATCCTGTCCAGTGATGCCCGTAATGAGTGCGACTTTGCTCATAGATGCCACGTGTCCTTTCTTAAACCCGGCCGTAAGTGTCTTCAAAGCGGACGATATCGTCTTCCGCGAGATAGTCCCCGCACTGCACCTCGATCATGACCAAAGGCAGCCTTCCGGGGTTTTCCAGCCGGTGGCGATTTCCGGCCGGGATATATGTCGATTCATTGGTGTTCACCAGCGTTTCCGTTTCGCCGTTGATCACCTTCGCCATGCCGTTGACCACGATCCAGTGTTCGCTGCGGTGGTAATGCATCTGCAGCGACAACGATGCGCCCGGCTTGACCTCGATGCGTTTGATCTTGAATCGTTCGCCACCGCCCAGGATGGTATATGTGCCCCAGGGCCTATGTACCGTTCGGTGGATCCTGCTGGATTCGTGCCCGCGCTCGCTCAGTTGGCGGACAATCTCCTTGACCTCCTGTGTTCGCTCCTTGTGAGCAACGAGAAGCGCATCGGCCGTATCGATCACGATGAGATCGCTGACACCCACCATACCAACGATGCGATCCTCACCGCGTACGTAGCAATTCTTGCTATCGTGCAGCAGTGCCTCACCCTCAATACAGTTGCCACTGCCATCGGCCCCGGCAAGCGCACCGATAGCATTCCAGGAGCCCACATCACTCCAACCGATGTCACAAGGCACAACGGCAAGCTGATTGGACTTCTCCATCAGCGCATAGTCGATCGAGATACTCGGCACTCCTTCGAACCGACTTGCCTCAAGATCGGTCTGGGAAAAGCCATCGGCCGTCACAATTCGTGACTCGTCGAAGCACTCCTTCACAGCATTGAGAATATTGCCAGCATGCTCTTCGAACTGTGATAGAACAGTGCCTGCCCTAAAACAGAAAATCCCCGAGTTCCAAAGGTAGTTGCCCGCTGCAAGATATTCGGCAGCCTTTTGTGCCGACGGCTTCTCGACAAAACGTTTGACTTGCGTGCCGCTCGCCTCAATGTACCCGTACCCCGTTTCGGGCGCATCCGGACGAATTCCCAGCGTAACGAGATAGCCTTTCTCAGCCAAATCCCTTGCCTTGCCCACAGCGTCCGCGAAGGCCGCATGATCGGATATCAGGTGATCCGCAGCCAGAATCAGCAAGGTCGCGTCGTTACCGTAAGTCTTTGATACATGCAGCGCAGCAGATATAACAGCCGCCGATGTATTTCGCCCGAACGGCTCGAGAATGAAAGATGTGGCCATCCGGGAGTGGTTAATCTCACGATACTCATCTTCCGTCTTGAAGAACAACTCCCTGTTTGTGACCGTAAGGATTTCGGCAACATCGGGCAGTGCAGCCGCACGCAGAAACGCCTTCTGCAACAGACTCTGTGAATCCGGCAGACGAATAAACGGCTTGGGATGAAACTCCCGAGACACCGGCCATAGCCTTGTCCCAGCCCCACCCGACAGAATAACGGGAATAAACGTCATTGAAATCACCAAGTCCGTATATGAATCAAAAATCTTGCCGAATAACGATGGATAACGTCAAATGTAGCATTCGTAATCCCATCGATTCGCGCCATTCCACCAGCACAATCCATGTCCGCACTTCCGCCACCTGCAGTCCCTCTTCCGCCCGCTCGCTCAATTCAGGCAAATTCCTGAATTACGCTACGGTAACGGGCCACCACCCTCTTCTCATCAAACTCACGCTGCACCTTTGCTCGGCCAGCCCGCCCCATCTCGCGTCGCACCGACGCGTTTAACTGGAGCATCGCTTCCATTTTTGATGTCAGGTCATCCGCATTGCGTTCCGCACACAGGTAACCATTTACGCCGTGCTCAACGATGTCCTTGCAACCGGGAACATCGGTCGCTATCACCGGCCGCTCCATTGCCGCGGCCTCGAGCAGAACACGGGGTACACCCTCACGATAGGAGGGCAGCACAATGCAGTCTGCCGCTGCAATGGCCGGCCGCACATCAGCCGCTTCGCCCAGATATTCAACTACGCCATCCTCTTGCCAACGTCGAATCTGTTCGATGGGTATGGCGCTAGGATTCGCGGAACCGCCCGGCCCAAGCAGAAGGAAACGCACATTCCTATATCGCACCCCGAGTTGTCGAGCCGCATCGACGTACTCGCCGATACCCTTGTCCCACAACATGCGCGCAATCAGTAGGAATGTGAAACGCTCCGATGGCCCGGGCGTGATATCCGAAAGCTGCCGGAAATAGGTCAGGTCTATGCCCTCCCCTGGCAACACGACGCACTTCGATGAGTCCACCAGTTTTCTGGAAACAAATGCGCCGCGGTCTTCATGATTGAGAAACCAGACCGCCTGCGGAAATCGCAACGCTATCCGATACAGGAGTTTGCTGACCCGTGACACCAGACCGACATTAAGAAACACGTAGCCCAGCCCGGTAGTGATTGCAATGGATTTCGCCCTGGCCAGCCACGCAGCGACCGATCCGTAGATATTGGGCTTGATCGTGTAATGAAAGATCACCTTAGGGCCAACGCGCCGGTACAGGGCACTCAGTACCAGGACAAGCCGCAAGTCTTCCAGAGGATTGTGGCCTTGCGGTGACATGGGTACAGCGTGAAAAATACAGCCCAGTCCCTCCAAGGCAGAAGAATAGCCGTCCGTTGGTGCGACAACGTGCACTTCATAGCCATCCGCAATCAAAGCTACCATGACACCACGGCGAAATTGGTACATGGCCCATGCCGAATTCCCGCAAAAAAGGATCCTTTCACGCGCTGCCATGCAATTCACTCCAACGGTGAAGGGCGATGACGGGGCGGAGAATCATTCCGGATATTCATGTTCGCACGCACCATGACTCAAAGCGGAAGCTCAGCGTGCAACAGCGACACTGCCGCAGCGTCTTTCGCCGCTAGCACGGGTGTCTCAGACAATGGCCACGAAATACCGATCTCGGCGTCATTCCATACCACCGACCGTTCGTGTTCGGGATACCAGTAGTCGGTCGTCTTGTATAGAACCTCTGCCTCTTCAGAGACCACGAGGAAACCGTGCGCGAAACCCTCCGGCAGCCATAGCTGCCGCTTGTTTTCCGAGGAGAGCAATACGCCGACCCATTTGCCGAAATTCGGCGATGAACGGCGCAAGTCAACCGCCACGTCGAAGATTTCTCCCCGCAATGCCCTCACGAGCTTACCCTGCGGATGCTGGATCTGATAGTGCAAGCCGCGCAAAACATTTCGCACAGATCGCGAATGGTTGTCCTGCACGAATTCCCGCTTCACACCGGTAGCCTGCTCGAAGACACGCGAATTGAAGCTTTCGAAGAAGAAGCCGCGATCGTCCCCGAATACCCTCGGTTCTAGAACGAGCACCTCAGGCAATGCCGTTTGCGTCACGGTCAGGTTCATTTGACAGACTCTGAAATGACTTGCATGAGGTACTTGCCATAACCGTTCTTCGACAACGGACGCGCCAGCGCAGCAACCTGCTCCGCACTAATCCATCCGTTCCTGTATGCGATTTCTTCGGGACAGGCCACCATCAAGCCCTGTCGGCTCTGCAGGGTGGCGATGAAAGTCGCAGCCTCCAGAAGCGAATCGTGCGTGCCGGTATCGAGCCACGCATAGCCTCGCCCCATGATCTCGACGTTCAACTTGCCCATTTCCAGATACCGCTTGTTGACGTCTGTAATTTCGAGCTCGCCGCGAGCAGACGGGCGAACCTCGGAAGCGATATCGCACACCTGCTTGTCGTAGAAATAGAGCCCTGTCACGGCGTAGTTCGAGCGCGGTCTCGCAGGCTTTTCTTCAAGCGAGATCGCGCGGAACTGGTCATTGAACTCGACAACCCCATAACGCTCGGGATCGTGCACATGGTACGCGAACACCGTAGCGCCATCGTCGACAATGGCCGTGCGAGCGAGTTGTGCAACAAGATCGTGGCCGTGGAAGATGTTGTCTCCCAAGATCAGGGTGGAGGGATCGTTACCGATGAATTCGCGTCCGATGATGAACGCCTGCGCCAGCCCATCCGGCGAGGGCTGGACCGCGTACTGCAAGTTGATGCCCCAGTTGCTGCCGTCGCCCATCATGTCTGAAAAGCGCGTAGTGTCTTCCGGCGTAGAGATCAGCAGGATGTCCCGAATCCCCGCCAGCATCAGCGTCGAAAGCGGGTAGTAGACCATCGGCTTGTCGTAGACGGGCATGAGCTGCTTCGACACCGACCGCGTGATGGGGTATAGCCGCGTGCCGGAACCTCCGGCCAGAATAATGCCTTTACGCATGGTGACCCTTTATGGAAGGACCTGGTCCAGCAGGAAATGAATGCCCTGCTTCCAGTCCGGAAGGTGAACGCCGAAAGTCTGGCGCAGACGCGCGGTGTCAAGCCGGGAATTCGACGGACGTGGCGCAGGCAGCGGATAGGCTGTTGCAGGAATGGCTTCAATCTGCTCAGGATTGGCCTTAAGCTCTACCCCACGCGCACTGGCATATCGCAGCAACTCGGAAGCATAGGCGTGCCAGGTTGTCTCTCCTGCGGCAGCGAGGTGATAGATGCCAGGTACAAACGCGTCACGGTCTCCAAAGAGCCAATGCCGCGCGATGATTTGCGCCGTGATATCAGCAATCAAGGACGCGGTAGTCGGGGCGCCAAACTGGTCAGCAATGACGCGCAAACTTTCACGCTCCTTACCTAAGCGCAGCATGGTCTTGGCAAAATTGCCGCCATGGGCACCTGCCACCCAGCAGGTGCGCAGGATCAGCGCCTGTGCCCCGGCAGCGGCAATAGCCTGTTCGCCCGCAAGCTTGCTCTTGCCATAGACCGATTGGGGATGGACCGCGTCGGTTTCAACGTAAGCACCGTCCTTGGTGCCGTCAAAGACATAGTCGGTCGAATAGTGGACCAGCAGACTGCCGAGAGCCTTTGCCTCCTCGGCGAGGATGCCGGGTGCCGTGCCGTTGATGGCAAAGGCCAGATCCACTTCGGTTTCCGCCTTGTCCACCGCGGTGTAGGCCGCCGGATTGACGATCACGTCGGGCCGAATATCACGCACCACACGACGGACTTCGTCCGGTCGCGACAAGTCGCAGCCGGTGCGATCCAGTGCCACCACATTTCCGAGCGGCGCAAGGCTCCGGCGCAGTTCGAACCCTACCTGCCCGTTGCTGCCTGTTACGAGAATCGTCGGAACCACCGGATTACGCTGCATATTGCTTCACCACCCAGTGCCGGTACTCGCCGGACATCACGTCCTGCACCCACGCCTGGTTATCCAGGTACCACTGCACCGTCTTGCGCATGCCGGATTCAAACGTCTCCGCCGGCTTCCAACCCAACTCGCGCTCCAGCTTGCGAGCATCGATGGCATAGCGGCGGTCATGCCCCGGACGATCCTTCACGAAGGTTATCTGGTCGCGGTAAGAACCGGTGGTCTTGGGACGCAGTTCGTCCAGCAGATCGCACAGCGTGTGCACCACGTCGAGATTGGTTTTCTCGTTCCAGCCGCCGACGTTGTAGGTTTCGCCGAGCCGTCCCTTGGCCAGCACCTCGCGGATCGCCGAGCAGTGATCGCGTACGTACAGCCAGTCGCGCACATTCAGCCCATCGCCATAGATCGGCAGTGGCTTGCCCGCCAGCGCATTGGCAATAATCAGCGGGATCAGCTTTTCCGGGAAGTGGTACGGGCCGTAATTGTTGGAGCAGTTCGTCGTCAGGACCGGCAGCCCGTAGGTATGGTGATAGGCGCGCACCAGGTGATCCGATGCAGCCTTGGATGCCGAGTACGGGCTGTTGGGCGCGTAAGGCGTAGTCTCCGAGAACTGCGGGTCGGTTTCGCTCAGCGAGCCGAACACCTCGTCGGTCGAGACGTGGAGGAAGCGGAATTCAGACTTGGCCTGACCCTCCAGGCTGTCCCAGTAAGCGCGGGCCGCTTCCAGCAGCGTGAAGGTCCCGACGATGTTCGTCTGGATGAATTCGCCGGGGCCGTGGATGGAGCGGTCAACGTGGCTTTCCGCCGCGAAGTGCACGGCTGCGCGCGGCTTGTAGGTCGCGAAGAGCTTGTCCAGTGCACCACGGTCACATATATCCGTTTGCGAGAATACGTGGCGCGGATCGTCCTCGACCAACGCCAGCGTCTTCCGGTTGCCCGCATAGGTGAGCTTGTCGACGTTGACGACCCCATCCGCCGCCTTGTCGCCCAGCCATGCCAGAACGAAATTGGCGCCAATGAACCCAGCGCCGCCTGTGACCAAAATATGCGACAAAACTTGCTCCTTGCCTCGATATGTTTCGATGACCCGGCAAATGCCGAGCGCCCACCTTGTCCGCTTCCTGGACGGCGGGGCGTTAAGTGCCTGCAGAAGTGGCGGTATTCTATCCGACGGAATGCCCTAACCTACATCCCCTCCCCCTCTTTTTGTAGCCTCATGTAACCATGCCACGGTATATCGGTCACAAAACTACAAATAGAAGCGAAATAGTTTTTCACCGATTCTGATGCCAACCGATAAAGTGCTTCATTCGACACCACATGCCGTCGGCGACCTACAGGGTTGTGCAGCCTCGCTGGACATCCTATTGGGCGAATTGCCAACCCAGCCAGCCCTCCGCTTCGTCGGCGACCTGGTCAACCGCGGCCCAGCCTCCCTCCAAACCCTCCACGCCATCCGCGCCATGGGCAACCGCACTGAAACCGTCCTCGGCAACCACGACATCCACCTCCTCGCCGTCGCCGCTGGCGTCCGCAAAAAAGGCAAATCCGACACCCTGGACGACATCCTCAACGCCCCCGACCGTGAGGACTTGCTAACCTGGCTCCGCCACCGCCCCCTGGCCCTGCTGGAAAACAACTTCCTCCTGGTCCACGCCGGCGTCCTCCCCCAATGGACCGCCACCCAGGTCATCGACCTCGCCCGCGAAGTCGAAGATCAACTCCAAGGCCCCAACTGGCAACGCTTCCTCGCCGACATCTTCGGCAACGCCTCCGACCGCTGGCACGACGGCCTGCGCGGCATTGATCGCCACCGGGTGGTGGTCAATGCCCTCACCCGGCTACGCTACTGCACTGTCGATGGCGTGATGGACTTCAAGACCAAGGAAGGCCTGGGCCAGGCGCCGGATGGGTTCATGCCGTGGTTCGACGTGCCGGGGCGGCGTACCGAGGATGTGACCGTGGTATGCGGCCATTGGTCGACGCTGGGCCTGGTCATGCGGCCGAATCTGATGGCGCTGGATACTGGCTGCGTCTGGGGTGGCAAGCTGACGGCGGCCCGGTTGGCACAGGATCCTGCCGAACGGACCGTCGTTCAGGTTGATTGCCCGCAATATTGTGACCCGCTGGCCTGACTGGCAATCCCGCGTTGGCGGGGACGACAGGACGGCTAGCTGATGGCAGCGGAGCTTGGCTGGGGCACGCCGCCGGGCTCGACGGGGTGGTTCAGCCGTCGGGCCGCGGCGGCAGCGTGTTCCGGCGCGCCCTGGCTGAGGTGGGCGACCACCTCCCTGGCGGAGTTCGCAAGCTCGCGGCGGTCGCCCGAGGCCGGCACCAGCGCAGGCCCGATTACCAGCCTGGCCTTGATTCGGGGTGCGCGCAAGACCGCTTCCAGTGACTGCAGCAATGTGGTCTCGCCGATGTAGGCGGCGGCAAGCGTTGGTTGCCCCGTAGCGGCATCGAGGTAGTTCAGTCCCAGAGGCTGCACGGGCAACCCGCCAGAAATCGGCGCCTGCATCAGGTTGGCGTGGAATGGCAGCACCTCGGTGCCGTCGGTCGTGGTGCCTTCCGGGAACACGCCGACGAGGTCGCCCTGCAGCATCACGTCGGTGATGTCGTGCAGCACGCGGTGGGCATCGCGTTTGCGCGCCCGTTCGATGAAGATCGTTCCCGTCTTGCCGCACAGCCAGCCGATCAGCGGCCAGTCGCGTATCTCTGACTTGGCGACAAACCGCACCGGCTGCCAGCTGTGGATGACGTAGATATCCAGCCACGAAATATGGTTGGAAACCACCATCGCGCCCTGGCGGCCAGCGCCGTGCGACGCTGCGCCGGTGGCGTCCACCACTTCCACCTCCACCCCGCAAATCCGCAGCAACCGCCGTGACCAGCGGCGAATATGCCACTCGCGCGTGCGCACGCCCAGCCACGGGAACAGCAAGGCGCAGGTCACTAGCCCGCGCAGCAGGTGCAGCACCAGCGCGGTCTTGCGCAGCCAGATCATGCGTGGGCGTGGTTTCCGTAGACGACTTGCCCGCCGACCAGGGTCATGCGGACCTTGCCTTCCATCTCGTAGCCGAGCCACGGTGAGTTCTTGCCCTGGCTCTTGATGGAGCGGCGGTCGACCTTCCAGACCTGCCTGGGGTCGAACACGCACACGTCGGCGGCGCTGCCGACGGCCAGGGTGCCGGCCTTCAGGCCGATCACGCGCGCGGGTTCGGCGGTGATGCGGGCCAGTGCCTGGGCCAGCGGGACCTTGTGCTCGGCGGCCCAGCGCAGGGTCAGCGGCAGCAGCAGTTCCAGGCCGGTTGCGCCCGGCGATGCCTCGGCGAACGGCAGCAGCTTCTCGTCGTCGTCCACTGGCGTGTGGTCCGAGCACAGGGCGTCGATGGTGCCGTCGGCCAGCGCGGCGACGATGGCGTCGCGGTCGCGCGGGCTGCGCAGCGGTGGCGAGAAGCGCATCTGCGAGTTGAAGTAGCCGATATCCATGTCGGTCAGCGAGACGTGGTGGATATTGACGTCGCAGGTCACTTTCAGGCCTTCGCGCTTGGCCTGGCGCACCAGTTCCAGCCCCGCGGCGGACGACAGGCGGCACAGGTGCACGCGGGCGCCGGTGCTGCGCATCAGTTCGAAGATGGTGTGCAGGCGCACGGTCTCGGCGATCACGGAGACGCCGGACAGGCCCAGGCGCGAGGCCACGGCGCCGCTGGCGGCGACGCCGCCCCCCAGGAACGGGTCTTCCGGGCGCAGCCAGACGGTGAAGCCGAAGGTCTGTGCGTATTGCAGCGCGCGCAGCAGCACCTGGGTGTTGAGGACAGGGGCCTCGGCCTGGCTGAAGCCGACGCAGCCGGCTTCCGTCAGCTGGTTCATCTCGGTCAGCGTCTCGCCCTTCAGGCCCAGCGTCAGCGCGCCCAGCGGGTACACGTGGGTCTGGTTCAGGGTGCGGGCGCGGAACTTCAGCATCTCGACCAGGCCCGGCTCATCGAGCACGGGATCGGTATCGGGCGGGCAGACCAGGCTGGTCACGCCGCCAGCGGTGGCGGCGGCCACTTCGGATTCGAGCGTGGCCTTGTATTCGTAGCCGGGCTCGCGCAGGCGCGCGGACAGGTCGACCAGGCCGGGGCACACGATCAGGCCGCTGGCATCGACGGTCTTGTTGGCGGTGAAGTCCGCCGGGGCGCTGCCAACGCCGACGATCTTGCCGGCGGCGATGTAGAGGTCCTGCGTGGCGTCGGTGTTGCTGGCCGGATCGATCAGGCGGCCGCCCTTGATGTGAATCTTCATAGCTTGGCTTGTCGTGTCGCTTGGCTGGTTCGGTGTGGTCTGGCGCGTTTCGTGGGTCAGCCCTGTTGTCATTCGTCGCTGTTCCCGGCCACGATGCCCATCACCGCCATGCGCACGGCGATGCCAAAGGTCACCTGGTTCAGGATCACGGACTGCGGGCCGTCGGCCACGGCGGAATCGATCTCGACGCCACGGTTCATGGGTCCCGGGTGCATCACGATGGCGTCGCGATTGGCCAGTGCCAGGCGCTCGGGCGTGAGGCCATAGGCCTTGAAGTATTCCTGCGCCGACGGCAGCAGCGCGCCGCTCATGCGCTCGTTCTGCAGCCGCAGCATGATGACTACGTCCACGCCCTTCAGGCCCTCTTCCATGTCGTGGAAGACGCGCACGCCCATCTGCTCCAGCCCCGACGGCAGCAGCGTGCGCGGACCGATGGCGCGCACTTCGGGCACGCCCAGCGTGGTCAGCGCGTGGATGTCGGAGCGTGCCACGCGCGAGTGCAGGATGTCGCCGACGATGGCCACCGTCAGGTTGGTGAAATCCTTCTTGAAGTGCCGGATCGTGTACATGTCCAGCAGGCCTTGCGTCGGGTGCGCGTGGCGGCCGTCGCCGGCATTGATCACGTGCACGTGCGGCGCGACGTGCTCGGCGATCAGGTAAGGTGCGCCCGAGCTGGCATGGCGCACCACGAACATGTCGGCGGACATCGCCGACAGGTTGTTGATGGTGTCCAGCAGCGACTCGCCCTTGCTGGTCGACGAGGCGTTGATGTTCAGGTTCAGCACGTCCGCCGACAGCCGCTTGGCGGCGATCTCGAAAGTGGTGCGGGTGCGGGTGGAGTTCTCGAAGAACAGGTTGAACACGCTCTTGCCGCGCAGCAGCGGCACCTTCTTGACATCGCGGTCTGAGTCGGACAGCGATACGAACTGGCTGGCGGTGTCGAGGATGTGCGTGATCATGTCACGCGACAACCCCTCGATCGACAACAGGTGCTTCAGTTCGCCGTTCTTGGTGAGCTGCGGGTTGCGGAACGTCTTGGTCATGGCTGGTCGGGCGCGGGCAAAAAACGGGGGTGGTCTGGTCTCGGAGCTGGGGGCCAGGCGCGCACGGGCGCGCCTGGGGCATGCGGGCCGGTTCAGCCGGTGGCGGAATCGGTAGGTTCGGTCGCAAAGGCGAATTGTGCGCCGGCACCCTCGCCCTGGCGCGACAGCACCAGCGTGGTGCCGGGCGGCAGCGCCATCTCGGCGGCAGTCAGGTCGGCGGCAATCGGCAGCTGGCGCCCGCCGCGGTCGACCAGCACGCCCAGCGCCACGCGCGCGGGGCGGCCGTAGTCGAACAACTCGTTGACGGCGGCACGGATGGTGCGGCCGGTGGCCAGCACATCATCGATCAGCAGGATGTTGCGGTCATCCACCGAAAACGGCAGCGTGGTCGGCTGGGCCTGGCTGTGCAGGCCTTTCTTGGCATAGTCGTCGCGATGGAAGGCAACGTTGATCACGCCATGCTCGGGCAGCTTCAGGTCAGCGGCCAGCCGCGCGGCGATCCATGCGCCGCCAGAATGGATGCCGGCCACCGACCAGCGCGCACGCTCGGCCTCGGGGATCAGGGCCCGGGCCTGGTCCAGCAGCTTGCGGTACAGCGACTCGGCGTCGGGAACGGAAATCTGCGTCATAGCGGGAATTGGTCGAAATACTGTTGCAGGATGATGCGGGCGGCCTCGGCATCGAGCTCGCCGCGGCGGGCGCCGGCCATCGACGCGGCGCGCGAGGTATAGCGCTCGTCCACCCACTCCACCGGCAGGCCGAAGCGGCCGTTGAGCTGGTTGCCGAAACGCCGCGCCAGCTTCATCGAGGGCTGCTCGCCGCCTTCGGGGTTGACCGGCATGCCGACGATCAACTGCACCGGGTTCCACGCCTGGATGAGCGCCGCCACGGCCTCGAAGCGGCCTTCCACGGTGATATTGGGGAGAATGGTCAGCGCACGCGCCTCGCGCGTGATGAAGTTGCCCAGCGCAACGCCGATCTTTTTTTCGCCGTAGTCGAATGCCAGGACCGTGCCGTCGCGGGGCAGTTCACGCCCCACGGCATCAGGCATGCCCGGCCTCGCCCGACAGCATGGTGAAGTCGATGCCCAGCAGCCGGATGGCGGCGGCGAAGCGATCGTCGGGCGGCACGCTGAAGATGATCTCCGGGTCGGCCTGGACCGTCAGCCAGCCGTTGCGGCTGAGCTCTTCCTCCAGCTGGCCGGCGCCCCAGCCGGAGTAACCCAGCGTCAGCAGGAAGCGGTGCGGGCCGCTGCCGTTGGCCACGGCCTCGAGCACGTCCTTGGAGGTGGTCATCTCCAGCCCGCCGGGCACGGCCAGCGACGACACATAGACGCCCACCGGGTCATGCAGCACGAAACCGCGCTCGGTCTGCACCGGGCCGCCGAAGTAGACCGGCTGGTGCGCGACTGGCTGGATTTCAAGCTTGAGGTCGATCTTGTCGAACAGCGTGGCCATGTCGATGTCGATGGGCCGGTTGATCACCAGCCCGAGCGCGCCACGCTCATTGTGTTCGCAGATATAGACGACGGAACCCGAAAAGGTCGGATCGGCCATGCCAGGCATGGCAATCAGGAACTGATTGGTCAGATTGATAGGTGCTTCGGGCTTCGCCATGCCTTGCATTTTATCAAATCGCCGGGGGTCTTCCGGAAAAGATTGGCGGGCGTTGCAGTGCAGCAATGAGCGCCCGGCCACGCTCTGGAACTGCCGTTTGGCTCAATCCTTGCGGGTCAGGGCGGCCAGCTCTTGTGCCGTCAGCCAGCGCCACTCACCTTCGGCCAGGGCCGGATCGAGCTGCAGGCCGCCAATGGCGCTGCGATGCAGCGCGCTGACATGGTTGCCGGCCGCCGCCACCATGCGCTTGACCTGATGGTACTTGCCTTGCACCAGGGTCAGCCGCAGGCTGCGTTCGCCGGTGATCTCACATGCTTCTGCAGCGATCGGCGCCGGTTCGTCGAGCAGCTGCACGCCACTGCACAGCGCTTCGGCCTGTTCCTGCGTGACCGGCTCGGCAGTCGTCACTTCATAGATCTTGGGCACCTTGCGCTTGGGCGAGGTCTGGGCGTGGATGAACTGGCCATCGTCGGTCAGCAGCAACAGCCCGGTGGTGTCGTGGTCCAGCCGCCCCACGGCCTGCACCTCGCGCTGGCGCAGCGGCACCGGCAGCAGGTTGTAGACGCTGGGATGATGGCGCGGGCGCTGCGAGCACTCGTAGCCGGTGGGCTTGTTCAGCATCAGGTAGGCCTTGGTGCAGGCCAGCCATTCCTCGCCGTCGACGGTGAGCCGCAGGCCGTCGACTTCAAACTGCGCGCGCGGGTCTTCGCACAGTTCGCCGTTGACTTCGACCAGCCCGGCGGCGATCAGGTCGCCGCAGTACCGGCGCGTGCCAAAGCCCTGGGATTGGAGGATGCGGTCGAGTGTCATGGAATGGAAAGTACGTAAGGATGGTTGATGGCCCGGGATGACAAGCGCCACGGAGCTCTGGGCAACCGTTTGTGTGCTCCCTCTCCAGCAAGCGGAAGAGGGAGCAAGCCGTCAGTTTGCAGGCTTTGTCAGCGGTGAGTTCGCGAGCGCCTGAAATCCTCAGGCCGCCAGCATCGCGCTCTCGCGATAATGCCGCTGCGCGTCGTCGAAGCGCTCGGTTTCCTCAAAAAGCCGCGCCAGCGCCAGGTGCGTGCGCACGCGCAGCCGGCGCTGCTGGTCGGGCTCGGCATATTTCAGCGCGCGCTCGAAGCTGGACTGGGCCTTGCCCCACAGCTTCTCGCCCAGGCACAGCACGCCCAGCGTGTAGTAGAGGTCGGCGTCGGCGGGATGCGCGGCCAGCCACTTCTCGGCCTGCTGGATCTGCGGCAGCGCGTGGCCGGGAACGGCGCAATCGGCATAGCGCAGCACCAGGCGGCTGTCCCAGTTAACCTTGAGCGCGTCTTCGATGATGCGGCGGGCTTCATTCTGCCGGCCCAGCGCCGCGAAGTAACGCGCCGCGGGTTCGGCGATGCGGGTGGCGCGGCGTTCGTCGGCGGACAATGAGCGCCAGAACTCGGTCAGCGCGTCGGCGTCGTGGCGGCGTTCCTCCAGCATGGCTTCGACGGCCATCTGCTTGAGCCGCAGCGCCAGCACCGGATGCAGCGCGTTGCGCTTTTCCAGCGAGCGCGCCAGGCGCAGCACCTCGGTCCAGTTCTTCAGGTGCTGGTGCGCGCGCAACGCGATGCGCTGCACGTGGATCTGGCGCGCACCCTGCGACTGCAGCTGGGCGATGGTCTCCAGCGCGCCGTCGGCGTCGCGGGCATCGACCAGCAACTCGGCCATCGACACCAGCCGCGCCTGCTCGCGCTCGGGGTCGGTGACCTGCGCCATCCAGGCGTCGCGCCGCTCGGTTTCCTGCATCCGGTGCGCGGCGCGGGCGCCGATCAGCGCGGCGGTCTGGGCCTGGTCGTCCCAGGACTGCGCCTCGCGCGCGGCGCGCTCGGCGCGGGCGAAGCGGCCGGCAAACAGGTTTTCGATCGACTCGCGCAGCGCCGCCTGTGCCTTGCTCATGCGGCTGCGCTCGCGGTAGGCGGCGGCGCGGCGCGGCATGTCGGCCAGATGGCGGACGGTGGACATCACCGTCCACACCACGAAGAACAGCAACAGCAGCAAGGCCAGCGCCAGGTTCAGCGACAGCTCGACGCGATACGGCGGATAGAACAGCACCACATTGCTGTGGTTGAACTGCGTGAACAGGGCCAGCCCGACGGCGCCGCCAAACAGGACCGCAACCCAGAACAGAAGGCGCATGGGCTTACTCCTTCTTCAGGGCATGCAGCGCGCCCAGGCTTTCGGACATGGTCGGCAACTGCACCGTGACCGCGCCGGCCTGCGCCTGCCGCAGCAGCGTCAGCACCCCCTGCACCCGGCGCGACTTGGTATCGAAATAGCGGCCGATCATCGCCTGCGCGGCGGCCAGGTCGTTGCGGAACACGGGTTCGTTGCGCGACAGCAATGCCAGGCGCGCATTGAGCAGGCGCAGCTTGACGTTCTCGCGCAGGAACCAGCCCTGGTCGCCAGACAGCAGCAGCGCCTCGGCGTCGTCGACCTTGCGGATGCGGACCACCTGCGCCAGTTCTTCGCGCAGGTAATCCCACAGGCGCGTGAACCAGCCCGGGCCCGCGCCGTTGGCGGCGGCCGGCGCGCTGGCACCGTTGGCCGCGGCGCCCTTGCGGGCGTCGGCCTCGCTGCGCTCCAGCATGCGTTCGCTGGACAGCAGCGGCAGTGAGTCGACCTGGTTGATGGCCTCGTCCAGTTTAATTGCAGAGCCGGTCAGGTCGGTGTCGGGCACCGCCTTCATGCGCGCGACGTCGCGCGCGATGGCGCGGCGCAGCAGGTTGTATTGCGGCTTGTCGGCGCGCGCCAGGCGGGCGTCGGCGCTTTGCAGCGCGGCCAGCGCCACCTGCACGTTGCCGGTCAGCTGCAGTTGCTGGCCGGCACTGGTCAGCAACTGCTGGATCTCGGCGATTTCCCAGTCGTCGCGGTTGCGCATCAGGTCCTGGTAGACCTGTTCCAGCGCCACCTGCTTGTCGCGGGTCTCTCCGACCTGGTTCTCCAGTGCACCGACCTTGGCCTGCAGTTCCTTGACCGTGTCCTGCGCGTTGCGGGTGAGCACGCGCGACTCCTGCACCAGCGCATCATTGCTTTGCTGGCGGCGCGCGAGCTCGCCGGTCAGGTGGTCAACGCGCTGCTGCAGCCACCAGAAGCCGCCAGCCGTCGCCACCACCAGCACGGCGACGAGCGCCCACAACGCAGCGGACCGCCGTGAGGCTGCACTGGGAGCAGCGGGGGTAGCGGGGCCCGGCGCGGGCGCGGCTTGCGCCGATGCTGCGGAGGCCGCCGTGGGCGGCGGCGTAGCGGAGGAGGACGTGGTTTCTTGCGTCACGCGTTCGACCTTCGTTGACGTTGCGGGAACTGCTGCGTCCGGCACGGGGGCCGGCGGCGCTTCGGCTGTGGCGCTGGGCGGGCTGGCTTCGATTGCCGCGCTGGCCATGCTTGCCGGCGCCGGACCGGCATGGGCATCGGCCCACTGCAGGCACGCCGCCAGCAGGCCGGCATCGCCCGGGGCGGCGCGCAGGATATGGGGAAAGCCCAGCGCCAGCGCCTGTTCGGCGATTCTCGCATGCGGCGCGATGCACTGCACCTGCCGCAGGGCAGCGTCTTCCTCAGGCGACAGATGCTGGCGTGCCAGCGCGTCAAGGTTGCGCACCGCTTCAGAACTGGTTAGGAGCCACGCATGCGGCGCCGCGCCGGGACGCAGGTTGTCGCGCACGGCCTGCCACTGCATGGCGCTGGGTTCGGGCAGCGTGCGCTGGTAGGCCTCGACGGCCTCGACCTGGGCGCCGGCCTCGCGCAGGCGGTCGCCCAGCCAGTCGCGCCCGCCGTTGCCGCGGATGATCAGGACCGGCTTGCCCGCCAGCGCGGCGGGATCGAGCTGGGCCCACAGGGCCTCGGAGTCGAAGCGCAGCGCTTCGGCCTCCGGTGCGGCGTCATCGGGACCCTGTCCGTTTGCGGCAGCGCCCGCGGGCGCGATCACCCGGCACGCGGGCGGCGCGATGCCGCGCTCGGCCAGGGCCGCGACGCTGGCCGGGCCGACCACCGCCACCGGCACCTGCGCCGGCCATGGGGCCACGGCCACGCCCTGCACGCCGGCCAGTGCGTCGAGCGCGTAGGCAATGGCATTGGGACTGACAAAGACCACCAGCGCAAAGGTGTTCAGCCGCGCCAGCGCCGCGCGCAGCGGCGCGTCGTCAACGGCCGGGCCGATGCCCAGCAAGGGAAAGCTGAGTACGTCCAGGCCCGCGGCCTGCAGCGCCTCGGTCAGTTGCCGGGACTGCCCGGCGGGTCGTGTGACAACGACGGTCGGGCTGGGCATGGGGCAGCCTCAGGCAGGAGCTTGGGAGCCGGCGGGATCGCCAGAATCGGCCAGTGCCGCGAGGATGGCTTCGGCACCCTGCGCCAGCAGGTCGCGCGCGCAGGCCTGGCCAAGCGCTTCGGCAGCAGCCAGGTCAACTGCCGGCCCGGACGCGGCAGCGCGGATGGCGCGCGTGCCATCGGGCAAGGCGACAAAGGCGTCCAGCTTCAGCTGATCGCCTTCCCAGCGCGCATGGGCGGCCAGCGGCACCTGGCACGAGCCGCCCAGCATGCGCGACACGGCGCGCTCGGCGCTCACGGCCAGCGCCGTCGGCTGGTGGTTCAGGGGCGCCAGCCATTGCGCAAGTTCAGGCCGGTTGGCCAGGATCTCGATGCCGAGGGCGCCCTGGCCTGCGGCCGGCAGCGACACCTCGATCGGGATCAGCGCGCGGATGCGCTCGCCCAGGCCCAGGCGCTTGAGGCCGGCGGCGGCCAGGATGATGGCGCCGTATTCGCCGCGATCCAGCTTGCCCAGCCGCGTGTCCAGGTTGCCGCGCAGCGGCTTGATCACCAGCTGCGGATAGCGGCTGCGCAGCGCGGCTTCACGGCGCAGGCTGGAGGTGCCGACCACGATGCCGGCCGGCATCTCGTCCAGCGAGGCGTAGGCGGAAGACACCAGCGCGTCGCGCGGATCCTCGCGTTCCATCACCGCGGTCAGGGCGAAGCCTTCGGGCAACTCCATCGGCACATCCTTGAGCGAATGCACCGCCAGGTCCGCCCGGCCTTCGTCCATCGCGAACTCCAGTTCTTTGACAAACAGACCCTTGCCGCCGACTTTGGACAGCGTACGGTCTAGAATCTGGTCTCCGCGCGTGGTCATGCCAAGAATGGACACGTCGCACGCGGGATAGTATTGTTGCAATGCAGCACGCACATGTTCTGCCTGCCACAGGGCCAGACGGCTCTCTCGGGAGGCAATGACGAGCTTTTGCGGAAGATTGCGAGACACGACAGCGGTAGAGGAAGACAGGGTGGCAGACGACATGCGTCAATGGTAGCACGCGACCCAATAGTCCCTCCGCATCAATAGATAAGCTAGAAGCAGAACGAGGAGATTGCATGACGCAGCATGCTGCGCGCCCCAACGGCCGGCGGACCGCCCCGGCTGCGAAAGACCAAAGCCCTGCCCTCGGCGCCGGCCAGGGTGACGCAAACGGCGCATCCACCGCCGAACCGAAACGCCCCGCCAGCCGCAGCGGGACCAAACGTTCCCCCAAGCCCAAGCTTTCCATCGTGTCGAGCAACGGAACCACCATCGCCCCCACCGCCCGCCGCACCGCCGACAAGGACGTGCCGCTGCGCGAGGACATCCGCTTCCTGGGCCGCCTGCTGGGCGAATGCCTGCGCGAACAGGAAGGCGACGCCGCCTTCGAGGTGGTCGAGACCATCCGCCAGACCGCGGTGCGTTTCCGCCGCGAGAACGACCGCGCCGCCGGCGCGGAGCTGGACCGCCTGCTCAAGCGCCTGTCACGCGACCAGACCAACCAGGTCGTGCGCGCCTTCAGCTATTTCTCGCACCTGGCCAATATCGCCGAAGACCAGCACCACAACCGCCGCCGGCGCGTGCACGCGCTGGCCGGCTCGCCGCCGCAGGCGGGCAGCCTGGCCCACGCGCTGGAGGCGATCGACGCCGCCGGCGTGACCGGCAAGCAGCTGCGCAAGTTCCTGGACGAGGCTCTGATCGTGCCGGTGCTGACCGCGCACCCGACCGAAGTCCAGCGCAAGAGCATTCTCGACGCCGAACGCGAGATCGCCCGCCTGCTGGCCGAGCGCGACCTGCCGATGACCGCGCGCGAGCGCGACCACAACACCGCGCAGCTGCGCGCCAAGGTCACCACGCTGTGGCAGACCCGCATGCTGCGCGATTCGCGCCTGACGGTGGCCGACGAGATCGAAAACGCCCTGTCCTACTACCGCACCTGCTTCCTGCGCGGCATCCCGCAGCTGATGAGCGAGCTGGAAGAAGACATCGCCGCGGTGTTCCCGACCACGCGCAAGCGCAAGGGCACCCCGGGCGCGCAGCCGGCGCCGCTGGCGCCGTTCCTGCAGATGGGCTCCTGGATCGGCGGCGACCGCGACGGCAACCCCAACGTCACCGCCGAGACGCTGGAGCACGCCGCCAGCCAGCAGGGGCAGATGATCATCGACTGGTACCTGGATGAGGTCCATGCGCTGGGCGCGGAGCTGTCGATGTCGACGCTGATGGTCGACGCCAGCCCGGAACTGCTGGCGCTGGCCGAGCGCTCGCCCGACCACTCCGAGCATCGCGCCGACGAACCCTACCGCCGCGCGCTGATCGGCATCTACGCGCGCCTGGCCGCAACCAGCAAGGCGCTGACCGGCCACGCCGTGCCGCGCCGCCCGGTGGCGCCGGCCGAGCCCTATGACAGCGCCGAGGCCTTTGCCGCCGACGTGCAGGTGGTGGTCGACTCGCTGCGCGCCAACCATGGCCAGGCGCTGGCCAACGGCCGCATCGACGCGCTGGCGCGCGCCATCGGCGTGTTCGGCTTCCACCTGGCATCGGTCGACATGCGCCAGGTCTCGGACGTGCACGAGGCGGTCATCGCCGAGCTGTTCGCCGCCGCCGGCATCGCTCCCGACTACGCCGCCCTGCCCGAGGCGCGCAAGCTGGAACTGCTGCTGGCCGAACTGCGCCAGCCGCGCCTGCTGACGCTGCCGTGGCACGAGTATTCCGAGCAGACCCGCAAGGAACTGGCGATCTTCGCCGCCGCGCGCGAGCTGCGCGCGCGCTATGGCAAGCGCATTGCGCGCAACTACATCATCTCGCACACCGAGACGCTGTCGGACCTGGTCGAAGTGATGCTGCTGCAGAAGGAATCCGGCATGCTGCAGGGCACGCTGGGCAGCAAGACCGACCCGGCGCGCATGGAGCTGATGGTGATCCCGCTGTTCGAGACCATCGAGGACTTGCGCAACGCCGCCGGCATCATGCAGTCGCTGCTGGACCTGCCGGGCTTCGATTCGGTGATCGCGCACCATGGCGTCGAGCAGGAAGTGATGCTCGGCTACTCGGACTCGAACAAGGACGGCGGCTTCCTGACTTCAACCTGGGAGCTGTACAAGGCCGAGCTGGAGCTGGTGCAGCTGTTCGAGCAGCGCCAGGTCAAGCTGCGCCTGTTCCACGGCCGCGGCGGCACCGTCGGCCGCGGCGGCGGCCCGACCTACCAGGCCATCCTGTCGCAGCCGCCGGGCACGGTGAACGGCCAGATCCGGCTGACCGAGCAGGGCGAGATCATCAACAGCAAGTTCGCCAACGCCGAGATCGGCCGGCGCAACCTGGAAACCGTGGTCGCCGCCACGCTGGAAGCCTCGCTGCTGCCGCAGCAGAACGCACCCAGGGACCTCGACATGTTCGAGGCCGTGATGCAGCAGCTGTCGGACCGGGCCTTCACCGCCTACCGCGACCTGGTCTACGAGACCCCCGGCTTCAAGGACTACTTCTTCGCCACCACGCCGATCACCGAGATTGCCGACCTGAACCTCGGTTCGCGCCCGGCCTCGCGCAAGCTCATGGACAAGAAGAACCGCCGCATCGAAGACCTGCGGGCGATTCCGTGGGGCTTCTCGTGGGGCCAGTGCCGGCTGCTGCTGCCGGGCTGGTACGGCTTCGGCAGCGCGGTCAAGTCGCTGCTGGACACCGCGCCGGACGACAAGGCGCGCAAGCTGGCCGTGACCACGCTGCGCCGCATGGTCAAGACCTGGCCGTTCTTCTCGACGCTGCTGTCCAACATGGACATGGTGCTGGCCAAGACCGACCTGGCCGTGGCCTCGCGCTACGCCCAGCTGTGCGACGACGCGGCCCTGCGCCGCACCGTGTTCAACCGCATCAGCAAGGAATGGCACCTGACCTGCGAGATGCTGACGCTGGTCACCGGCCACCAGGAACGCCTGGCGGACAACCCGCTGCTGGCGCGCTCGATCAAGAACCGCTTTGCGTATCTCGATCCGCTGAACCACTTGCAGGTCGAGCTGCTCAAGCGCTTCCGCTCGGGCAAGGATGGCGATGACATCCGGGTGCGGCGCGGCATCCACCTGACCATCAACGGGGTCGCGGCGGGCCTGCGCAATACGGGCTGATTGGCGTCAGAATGCTGCCGGTCTGCGCCCCTCTCCCGCGTGCGGGAGAGGGGCGCTTCCACATCGGGCGGCAGCTCTTTCAAATGGCGCCAGTCTGACCCCTCACCCCACAAACGCCCCCGGCACCGGATCTTCACCCAGCGCGTGCAGCAGCACCGCCCAGTGCATCGCCTCGTCCCCGAGGATGCTGCCGGCGGCGCGGGTCAGTTCGCGGTTGTGGAAGTTCGGCAGCACGCCCAGGTAGGCGGCGGTGGCGCCCTTCTCCAGCCCCGCGGCAAAGCGCAGCACATCGGCCTGGGTCTTCAGCTTGTCAGTCGGGAAGGTGTATTCCGACGCCTTCTTCGCCACCACCGGGGTGCCGCCCAGCTTTGACACCGTCCCGGCCAGCACCTGCGCGTGCGCCTTGTGGTGGTCCTGGAACTTGACCGCGGTGGCGAGCACCGGCTTTTGCAGCAAGCCGCTTTCCGCGCCCACCTGGTAGGCCGCGATCGCCTGGTATTCCAGTCCCAGCGCGGTGTTCAGGATATTGATGTCGTCCCTGGTGCTGCCCGACTGGGTCTGCGCCCAGGCCGGCATGGACTCGCCAAGGCTGATGACGGCGAGCGAGCCCAGCGCGAACAGCCCCGGCGCCTTGAGCAGCCCGCGGCGGCGCGCATCGGGCGCGGTCACAATGCGGTCAAGGGAATCGGTCGGATCTGTCGTGACCGCAGTGGTGCGCATGCGTTCCATGATGTTCTCCTGTGTGGGATCAACGGCGCCGCGGCCCGCAGCCCGGGGCCGCCATCGTGCGCCTGCCACCTGATACGCACGCCGGGGCCAATCGGATGCAAGGTCGTGCCTATAATCCGGCAACACCCTTTCGCGAGACGCCCCGGTGCCCCCCTCTCCGGTGTCCCCTTCCGCCGAAACCTACGCCGCGCCGCCCGGCGCCGAGCGGCTTGCGGCCCTGCTCCAGGCCGTGGCCATCGGCGAGCGGCAGGCGCTGCGCGGCCTCTATGACCTCACCGCGACGAAACTGTTTGGCCTTGCGCTGCGTATCACTGGCAGGCGCGATTGGGCGGAGGATGTCGTGCAGGAAAGCTTTGTCAGCATCTGGCACCACGCCGGCGACTACCGGCCGCACCTGGCCGCGCCGATGACCTGGATGACCGCGATCGTGCGCAACCGCGCGCTGGACTGCCTGCGCCGGGCGAGCGCGGCACGCGTCGGGCAGACGGTCGAGCTTGACGAAGACCTGGGCGAATGGCTGGCCGACGACACTGCCGGGCCCGCGGAACTGGCCGATGCCAGCCAGCAGGCACGCGCGCTCAACCGCTGCCTGCAGCGCCTGGAGCAGCCGCAGCGCCAGGCCATCATGCTGGCCTACCTGCAGGACCTGAGCCACGCCGAGCTGGCCGCCCGCCTGCGCGCGCCGCTGGGAACGGTCAAGTCCTGGATCCGGCGCGGCCTGGAGCGGCTGCGCAGCTGCATGGAGGGCGCGGCATGAAGCTGGCCAGCCATCCCGACCTGCTCGACCGCATCGCCGCGCAGTACGCGCTGGGGGTGCTGCGCGGCGGCGCACGGCGCCGCCTGGAACAACTCGCACGCGAAGAGCCCGCGGTGCGCGCCGCGATACACCGCTGGCAGGCGCGGCTGGCGGGCGTGGCCGAGTTGCAGGCGGCCGCCGAGCCGGTCGACAAGGTATGGTGCGGGATCGAGGATCGCCTCGGCTGGAAGGTGGCAGATCAGGTCGGTCAGCCGGACCGCCCGGCCCCTGACACCCGCCCCGCGGACGGCTGGTGGCAGCGCCTGTGGTCGGCCCCGGTGTTCTGGCGTGGCGCCGCCGCGGCAATGGCCATGGTGGCGGTGCTGGCCGTCGGCATCGGCATCCAGCTGGCCCGACAGGATCAGGCGGCGCCGGCCGAGGTCGTCGCCGTGCTGAACGACGACCGTGCCCAGCCTGCGATGCTGGTGTTGTGGGATGCCGGCGCACGCAGCCTGATCGTGCGCCGCCTGGATCACCTGGCGCTGAGCGACGAGCAGGTATTGCAATTGTGGGCGCTGCCTGCAAGCGGCAAGCCGCAGTCGCTGGGCGTGATCGGCCGGACACCCGAAGCCCGGCTGGCGCTGGCGCAACTGCCCGCGGCGGTGCCCGCGCTGGCGGTCAGCATCGAGCCGCCGGGCGGCTCGCCCAATGCCGATGGGCCAAGCGGCCCGGTGGTGTTCAAGGGGCCTGTGATCCACAGCCGGCTCTGATGAACGGCGCTGCCGCGCCGGCCGACGCCGCCAGCGGGCCGGCGGGCGATATAATCGCCGTTTCCCAATTTCTCGCGCCCGCCGCCGTCCGCACGCCGGCGCCTGCCCGCGCGAGCCACTGCAGCCGACGTCCATGTCCACCTCCCAACTTGCCAAGAAAGGCGAAGCCTGGTCCGCCCGCTTCTCCGAACCGATGTCCGACCTGGTGAAGCGCTACACCGCCTCGGTGTTCTTCGACAAGCGCCTGGCCCTGTTCGACATCCAGGGCTCGCTGGCCCACGCGGCCATGCTGGCAAAGCAGGGCATCATCGCCGAGGCCGACCGCGCCGAGATCGAGCGCGGCATGGCGCAGATCAGCGCCGAGATCGAGGCCGGCGGCTTCGAGTGGAAGCTGGACCTGGAAGACGTCCACCTGAACATCGAGGCGCGCCTGACCGCGCTGGTGGGCGATGCCGGCAAGCGCCTGCACACCGGCCGCTCGCGCAATGACCAGGTCGCCACCGATATCCGCCTGTGGCTGCGCAGCGAGATCGACAACATCGTCGCCCTGCTCGGCGCGCTGCGCATTTCGCTGCTGGACCTGGCGGATAAGCATGCCGACACCATCCTGCCGGGCTTCACCCACCTGCAGGTGGCGCAGCCCGTCACCTTCGGCCATCACCTGCTGGCTTACAACGAGATGTTCACGCGCGATGCCGAGCGCATGGCCGACTGCCGCAAGCGCGTCAACCGCCTGCCGCTGGGCGCCGCCGCGCTGGCCGGCACCAGCTACCCGATCGACCGCGAGTTCGTGGCGCAGCAGCTTGGCTTCGACGGCGTGTGCCGCAACTCGCTGGACGCCGTGTCGGACCGCGACTTCGCCATCGAATTCTGCGCCGCCGCCGCGCTGGTGATGACGCACGTGTCGCGCTTCTCGGAAGAACTGGTGCTGTGGATGAGCCCGCGCGTGGGCTTTATCGACATCGCCGACCGCTTCTGCACCGGCAGCTCGATCATGCCGCAGAAGAAGAACCCCGACGTGCCCGAACTGGCGCGCGGCAAGACCGGCCGCGTCAACGGCCACCTGATCGGCCTGCTGACGCTGATGAAGGGCCAGCCGCTGGCGTACAACAAGGACAACCAGGAAGACAAGGAGCCGCTGTTCGATACGGTCGATACCGTCGTGGACACATTGCGCATCTTTGCCGACATGGTGCCGGGCATCACCGTCAAGCCCGAAGCGATGCGCGCCGCCGCGCTGCAGGGCTACGCCACCGCCACCGACCTGGCCGACTACCTGGTCAAGAAGGGCCTGCCCTTCCGCGACGCCCACGAAGCCGTGGCCCACGCGGTGCGCGCCTGCGACAGCCGCCAGTGCGACCTGGCCGACCTGAGCGTGGCCGAGCTGCGCGAGGTCTCGGGCCTGGGCGACAAGGCCGCGCTGATCGGCGACGACGTGCACGCGGTGCTGACGCTGGAAGGCTCGGTCGCCGCGCGCGACCATATCGGCGGCACGGCGCCGGCGCAAGTGCGCGCCGCCATCGCGGCCGCGCGCGCGGCGCTGTAACAGCGGGACCCTCTGTAAGTTTCGCGTAAGTTTTGCGCAAGAAGAAGCCACCGCAGCGCGAGCCCGGTGGCTTTTTTTGTTGGCATTCCCCATTCTGGCGCAATCTCGTCGCCCCCGTAGGTAGTAGCCCCTAGCGCCTGCGAATTTTGTTACAGATAAACTAGGCGCCGCAAAAACCGGGGAGACAACCCATGTATTACTTGCTTGGTCTGTCACGACAGATCGACAGGTTGAATCAGCACACTGGCAGGCTTGCAAACATCATGATCCTGCTGTCGTGCCTGATCAGCGCAGGCAACGCCCTTCTGCGCTATGGCTTCAACTTGAGCGACAACTGGCCACTCGAACTGCAGTGGTACATGTTTGCCATTGCCGTGATGTTCGGCGCCTCCTACACCTTCCAGCGCAATGAGCACGTGCGCGTAGACCTGATCTACGGCAACGTGTCGGAACGCGCGCAGCACTGGATCGACATCTTCGGCATCGTCGTATTCCTGCTGCCCTCGTGCGTGCTGTTCACCTGGCTGTCGTGGGAATCGCTGTTTCTGCCCTCGTGGCGCATCCTCGAGCAATCGGGCAATTCCGGCGGCCTGCCGCGTTACCCGATCAAGCTGGTGGTGCCCATCGGCTTTGCCCTGCTGACGCTGCAGGGCGTGTCCGAACTGATCAAGCGCTTCGCCGCCCTCAAGGGCCTGGTGCGCATCGAATCCAAGTACGAGAGGCCGGTTCAATGATTCCGTTGGAATATATGCCGCCGATGATGTTCGGCGGCCTGGTGCTGTTCATGCTGATCGGCTTCCCGGTCGCGTTCTCGCTGTCGGCGGTGGGCCTGGCCTTCGGCTTCCTGGCAATCGAATGGGGTTACTTCCCGGCCAGCTTCCTGCAGGCCGTGCCGAGCCGCGTGTTCGGCAGCGTGCTGGCCAACGAGCTGCTGCTGGCGATCCCGTTCTTCACTTTCATGGGCGCCATCCTGGAGAAATGCGGGCTGGCCGAGGACATGCTGGACTCCATGGGCCAGCTGTTCGGCCCGGTGCGCGGCGGCCTGGGCTACTCGGTGATCCTGGTCGGCTTTATCCTGGGTGCGATCACCGGCACGGTGGCCGCACAGGTGATCGCCATGGCGATGATCTCGCTGCCGGTGATGATGCGCTACCGCTACAACATGAAGTACGCCACCGGCGTGCTGGCCGCATCGGGCACCATCACGCAGCTGGTGCCGCCGTCGCTGGTGCTGGTGGTGCTGGCAGACCAGCTCAAGACCCCGATGGGCAGCGCCGACGTGGGCAGCATGTACCTGGGCGCCTGGGGCCCGTCGGTGATCCAGATCGCGCTGTTTGCGCTCTACACCTTCTTCCTGACGCGCTTCAAGCCCGACTGGCTGCCGCCGGTTCCCGCCGAAGCGCGCACGCTGCGCGGCTGGCCGCTGTGGCGCAAATGCCTGCGCGGCATTATCCCCTGCGCAGTGCTGATCTTCCTGGTGCTGGGCACCATCATGCTGGGCATTGCCACGCCGACGGAATCCGGCGCCATGGGTGCGGTCGGCGCGCTGGTGCTGGCAGTGATCCGCGACAAGGCCTTTACCCGGATCGACCGCCAGATCTACCGCGTCGGCATCGCCGCCACGCTGGTGGCCGCGGCGGTGGGCTTCTTCGCCTTCGGCTCGCACGTGTTCCGCATCCCGCTGGCGGTGGTGTACCTGGTCATCCTCTGGCTGCTGCTGCGCGCCGGCCAGATGACCGAGCTGCGCCTGCTGATCGTCGATGCCTACCAGTCGACCGCGCGCATCACCGCGATGGTGGTGTTCATCCTGATCGGCTCCACCTGCTTCTCGGTGGTGTTCCAGGGTGTGGACGGCGGCGCCTGGGTGGAGCATCTGTTCACCTCGCTGCCAGGCGGCTGGATCGGCTTCCTGATCGTGGTGAACCTGTTTATCTTCTTCCTGGCCTTCTTCCTGGACTTCTTCGAAATCGCCTTCATCGTGGTGCCGATGCTGGCGCCGGTGGCGGTCAAGGTGTTGGCACCGGTGGTGGCCGACTCCATGGGCGGCAACCCGGAAGCCGCGGCGACGGCGGCACTGGTGTGGTTCGGCGTGATGCTGTGCGTGAACATGCAGACCTCGTTCATGCACCCGCCGTTCGGCTTCGCGCTGTTCTACCTGCGTGGCATCGCGCCGAAGGAAGTGAAGAGCTCCGACATCTACTGGGGTGCCCTGCCCTGGGTCGGGCTGCAGATGGCGATGGTGCTGCTGGTGATGTTCTGGCCGGGCATGGTGACAGGGCTGCTGGACAAGGGTTCGCTCAAGCACAGCAACGCGGCGGAGGTCAGTATCCCGCTTGGCGCAGAGCCGGAGAAACCGGCGTCGGCGCCAGGACCGGCCGCCCCGCCGGGTTCGCTGGAACTGCCAGGCGCGGCACCGGCACCTGAGCCCGCGACACCGCAGTTCGAGTTCGAAAAGAAGAACTGAGCCGGATGGCAGACCCAGGGCCCCGCAGCAATGCGGGGCTTTTTCATGGGCGCGCGTCCGCCCCGGCGCCGGCCGGCGCCAGGCATTGCACCAGGAAATCCACCGTCGCGCGCACGCCGGGCAACTGCCCGCGCCGCGCCGGCATCAGCAGCGTGGTGGTCACGCTGCCCGCGGTCCAGTCCGGCAGCACGCGCACCAGTTCGCCGGCCGCCAGCGCCGCGCGGCAAAGTTCCTGCGGCAGCGGCACGATACCCAGCCCCGCCACGGCGGCACCGAGCAGCACGGCGGATTCGTTCACGGTCATGCGGGGCACCGGCGTGACTTCCGCACCCGTGCCGGCCGGCCCGCGCAGGCGCCAGGTGCCGGCGGCGGCCCCGGTCAGCAGCCCATCATGGTCGGACAGCTGCGCGGGCGCTTGCGGCGTGCCGCGGCCCGACAGGTAGGTGGGCGACGCCACCAGCACGATCTCGTCCACTGCAAGCTGGCGCTGCACCAGGCCCGAGTCCGGCAGCGGCGCGAAATGGCTGCGTACGGCAATGTCGAAGCCCTCCTGCACCAGGTCGACCCTCCGGTCGGACACCTCCAGTTGCACGTGCAGGCGCGGATAGGCACGGGCCAGCGCGGGCAGGTGCATGGCCAGATACTGCTGCGCGGTAGGCACCGACGCCGTGATGCGCACCGTGCCGCTGGGTTCGGCCACGCGCCGCTGCACAGCCTCCTGCGCCGCCTCGGCCTCGATCAGTGCCGCGCGCGCATGCTCGTAGAAATCCCGGCCGGCATCGGTCAGCGTAAAGCTGCGTGAACTCCGGTAGAGCAGCCGCGCCTGCAGCGCCTGCTCCAGTTCGGCCACGCGCTTGCTGACGGTGGATTTGGGCACGCCCAGCGCGCGCCCGGCGGCGGCAAAGCCGCCATTGGCCACGGCCATGACAAAGAAGCGCAGGTCGTTCAGGTTCAGCATGACGGCGCAAAGTCTACACATGTGGACGATAGGTCGGATTTTTGCCCACTACTCGCGCAAAGTCCACACATCTACAGTTCCGCTATGCCCGATCGGCGGGCGCTACCCAAACCAGGAGAACTTCCCATGCCTACCACCACCCTCTTCTATGGCGTCCCCTCTGGCTGCTCGTTCGGTTCGATCGTCGCGCTTGAATGGCTGGGCGAACCGTATCGCCTGAGCCGCATCGAGATGCCGGAAATCGTGACCAGCGACGCCTACCGCCGCATCAACCCGATTGGTGAAACGCCCACGCTGATGGACGCGCAAGGCAACTTCCTCAGCGAAAGCCAGGCGATCATGAACCACATCGGCGCGCGCGGCATCGCCCGCAAGCTCGGCTTTGCGCAGGACACGCGGGATTTCGACCGGCTCAACCAGATGCTGGGCTACCTCAACACCAGCTTTTTCAGCGCCTTCGCGCCGCTCTGGTACGCGCTGGAGCATGGCGTGCAAGGGGCCGAACTCGAGGCCCTGACCCGCTATGGCGCGGCGGAAGTCCGCAACGTGCATGCCGAGCTTGAAGCCATGCTGGGCGACCGGCGGTGGCTGCTTGGCGAGCACCGCACGGTGGCCGACGCCTATTTCATCGGCATCGCCCGCTGGACCAAGTACCACGCGGTGCTGAACCGCGAGGACTATCCGAACCTGCAGCGCCTCTACAACCAGCTGGAAGCCGATCCGGCGGTACGCTTCGCCCACGCCGTCGAGCGGCAGGCGCCGGCGCAAAGCCAAGGCGGCTTCCAGGGCCATGTCACGCTGGAGGAAGTCCTGGCGCAGCGCTGATCCGCGGTGCGGCGGTATTGTGAAAGGGAGCGTTGCGGGAACGAGACGGGCGCGCGATTGCGAATCGGCTCATCGACCGGCGCCCCGGCGCGGCCCAGACTGGCTCCTGCGTTCAGCGACTTGATCCAGGAGATCAACATGCAAATCACCAAAGCCTTGGACCGGCCCGGCACCGCCACAATGTATGGCCTGCCCTCGATACGTGACCGCCGCACTGATAACAATGCTATCATTCCCCCATCCGATGGTGAGGAGGTCAAGATGGCAACACTACTCGTTCGTGGCATCGATGAATCCCTGGTCCAGCGCCTGCGCGAGCGGGCCGTCGCCAACGGCCGCAGCGCCGAGGCCGAGCACCGCGCCATCCTGGCGCAGGCGCTGGGCGGCACGCGCCGGCGCAGCCTGGCCGAGGTGCTGGCCAGCATCCCGGACGTCGGGCAAGACGCCGACTTCGAGCGGATCCAGAATCCAGGCGAGGCGCCGCGTGTATTTGATTGATACCAACGTCATCAGCGAAACGCGCAAGCGCGAACGCGCCAACCCCGGCGTGCGCGCGTTCTTCCGGCAGGCGGCGCGGGAAGGTGCCGCGCTCTACCTGTCGGCGCTGACCGTGGGCGAACTCCAGCGTGGCGTAGCGCTGATCCGCCACCGCGGCGATACGGCGCAGGCCGAGGTGCTGGAGCAATGGCTGGCAACCGTGCTGGAGGATTTTGGCCGGCTGGTGTTGCCGGTCGATGCCGACGTCGCCCAGGTCTGGGGCCAGCTGCGCGCACCGCGGCCTGAGCACGCGCTGGACAAGTTCATTGCCGCCACCGCGCTGATCCACGACCTGACCATTGTCACGCGCAATGTTGAGGACTTCCGCGGCACGGGCGCGATGCTGCTGAATCCCTTCACCTAGCGCCACCCCAAAAGAAAGGGCCCCGCATAGCGGGGCCCTGCTCACGTCAGCGGGACGCGGACTGGCGTTCAGCCGCCCTGCTTCACGCAGTCGACAAAGTACGCCGTCTTGCCGTCGACCTCGTCCTCGACCAGGCCATGGATGTCGGTCTCGAAGCCAGGGAACAGCTTGTTGAACTCGCGCGCGAACTTCAGGTACTGCACGATGGTGCGGTTGAAACGCTCGCCCGGAATCAGCAGCGGAATGCCCGGCGGGTACGGCGTCAGCAGGATGGCGGTGACGCGGCCCTCCAGGTCGTCGACCGGCACGCGCTCGATCTCGCGGTGCGCCATCATGGCCCAGGCATCGGACGGCTTCATCGCCGGCTCCATGTCCGACAGGTACATCTCCGTCGTCACGCGGGCCACGTCGTTGGCCTTGTACACGCTGTGGATCGCATCGCACAGGTCACGCAGGCCCATGCGCTCGTATTGCGGATGCTTGGCGACGAATTCCGGCAGCACGCGCCACAGCGGCTGGTTCTGGTCGTAGTCGTCCTTGAACTGCTGCAGCTCGGTCACCAGCGAGTTCCAGCGGCCCTTGGTGATGCCGATGGTGAACATGATGAAGAACGAGTACAGCCCGGTCTTCTCGATGATGATGCCGTGCTCGGCCAGGTACTTGGTGACGATGGCCGCCGGGATGCCGCGTTCGCTGAACTCGCCGTCCACGTCCAGGCCCGGGGTGATGATGGTGGCCTTGATCGGGTCGAGCAGGTTGAAGCCGTCAGCGAGGTCGCCGAAGCCGTGCCAGCGCTCATTGGCCTTGAGCATCCATTCTTCGCGGTCGCCGATGCCGTCTTCGATCAGTGCGTCCGGGCCCCATACCTTGAACCACCAGTCGCCGTTGTTGCCGTCGTCGTAGTCGCCCTCGACCTTGCGCATGGCGCGGCGGAAATCCATCGCCTCCTGGATGCTCTCTTCCACCAGCGCGGTGCCGCCCGGCGCTTCCATCATCGCCGCGGCCACGTCGCACGAGGCGATGATCGAGTACTGCGGGCTGGTCGAGGTGTGCATCAGGTACGCCTCGTTGAAGCGGTAGCGGTCCAGCTTGCGCGTCTCGGAATCCTGCACCAGGATCTGCGAGGCCTGCGACAGGCCGGCCAGCAGCTTGTGCGTCGACTGCGTGGCGAACACCAGCGCGTCCTTGCTGCGCGGGCGGTCCTTGCCGATCGCGTGCATATTGCGATAGAAATCGTGGAAGGCCGCATGCGGCAGCCAGGCTTCATCGAAGTGCAGCGTATCGATCTCGGCGGCCAGCATTTCCTTGATCTGCTCGGCGTTGTACAGCACGCCGTCGTACGTACCCTGGGTGATGGTCAGGATGCGCGGCTTCTGGTTCTTGGCCTTGCTGGCGAACGGGTGGTTGGCGATCTTCTTCCTGATCGTCTCCGGATCGAACTCGCTCTTCGGGATCGGGCCGATGATGCCGTAGTGGTTGCGCGTGGGCATCAGGAAGACCGGGATCGCGCCCGTCATCATGATCGCGTGCAGGATCGACTTGTGGCAGTTGCGATCCACCACCACGATGTCGCCCGGCGCCACATTGGCATGCCACACCATCTTGTTCGAGGTGGAGGTGCCGTTGGTGACGAAGTACATGTGGTCGGAGTTGAAGATGCGCGCGGCATTGCGCTCCGACGCGGCCACCGGACCCGTGTGGTCCAGCAGCTGGCCCAGTTCGTCGACCGCGTTGCAGACGTCGGCGCGCAGCATGTTCTCGCCGAAGAACTGGTGGAACACCTGGCCCACCGGGCTCTTCAGGAACGCCACGCCGCCCGAGTGCCCCGGGCAGTGCCACGAGTACGAGCTGTCCTGCGCGTAGTCGATCAGCGCCTTGAAGAACGGCGGCGCCAGCGTGTCGAGGTAGACCTTGGCTTCGCGGATGATGTGGCGTGCCACGAATTCCGGCGTGTCCTCGAACATGTGGATGAAGCCGTGCAGCTCGCGCAGGATATCGTTGGGGATATGGCGCGAGGTGCGGGTCTCGCCGTACAGGAAGATCGGCAGGTCCGAGTTGCGGCGGCGCACTTCGGTGACGAAGGCGCGCAGCTTTTCGATCGCGGCGGCCTCGAGCTGGTCATCGCCGTCGCGCGTGAACTCGTCGTCGTCGATCGAGACGATAAAGGTCGATGCCCGGCTGGACTGCTGCGCAAACGACGTCAGGTCGCCGTAGCTGGTCAGGCCCATGACCTCCATGCCCTCTTTCTCGATCGCCTCGGCCAGCGCGCGGATGCCCGAGCCGGAGATGTTCTCGGAGCGAAAGTCTTCGTCAATGATGATGACGGGGAAACGGAATTTCATCGGGCATCCTTGATGGAAAGCAGGACATAAAGGACTTGAGCCACATGGCCGGCGGGAGGTTCCCCGCTGCGGCGACATGTGGCTCTGACGTCAGGTGTGGCGGCCATTCTCGGGGCCAGCCTTCCGGCAAACGCCGGCATTGTAATGCGCTCAGGTCTTCGGCAGTGTGACACCGTGCTGGCCCTGGTACTTGCCGCCGCGGTCGCGGTACGAGGTCTCGCAGACTTCGTCGCTTTCGAAGAACAGCACCTGGGCGCAACCCTCGCCGGCGTAGATCTTGGCGGGCAGTGGCGTGGTGTTGGAAAACTCCAGCGTCACATAGCCTTCCCACTCCGGCTCGAACGGCGTCACATTGACGATGATGCCGCAGCGGGCGTAGGTGCTCTTGCCCAGGCAGATGGTCAGCACGCTGCGCGGGATCCGGAAGTATTCCATCGTGCGCGCCAGCGCGAACGAATTGGGCGGGATGATGCAGACATCGCCCTTGAAATCCACGAACGACTTCTCGTCGAAATTCTTCGGATCGACGATGGTGCTGTTGATATTGGTGAAGATCTTGAATTCGTCGGCGCAGCGGATGTCGTAGCCGTAGCTCGAGGTGCCGTACGAAACGATCTTGCGCCCGTCCTGCTCCCGGACCTGGCCTGGCGCGAACGGCTCGATCATGCCGTGCTGCTCCGCCATGCGGCGGATCCACTTGTCGGATTTGATGCTCATAAGGTTGGGAGGGTAAACACACTGGCTCGGAGTGCGCCGCATTGTACAACCAATCGCGCCCACCCCTTTAAGCAAACGCAAACAACCAAGTGCCGCTTACGCCACTGCGTCTTCAGGCAGCCGGTGGCGGAAGCGCTCGCGCCCGGTGTAGAGCAGGAAGTGCTTGCCGGTGCAGCGCGCAAATAGCGTCAGGTTGACGCGCCGGGCCATCTGGTAGCCCATCTGCGTCACGCCCGAGCGCGACAGCAGGAACGGGATGCCCATCTGCGCGCCCTTGATCACCATCTCGGAAGTCAGGCGCCCGGTGGTGTAGAAGATCTTGTCGCTGCCCGTCATGCCTTCCAGCCACATGCGCCCGGCGATGGCGTCCACGGCGTTGTGGCGGCCCACGTCCTCGATGAACATCAGCAGCTCGGTGCCCTGGAACAGCGCGCAGCCGTGCACCGAGCCAGCCTGCTTGTAGACCGACTGCTGCAGCCGGATGGTGTCGATGATGCCGTACAGGGTGTCCTGGTCCAGCGTGGCGCCAACCGGCAGGCGGATGTTGTCGACCTCATCGAGCAGCGAGCCGAACACGGTGCCTTGCCCGCAGCCGGTGGTCACCACGCGGCGCGCGGTGCGTTCCTCGATGCGGTCCACGCCATTGCGCGTGGTCACGGCGGCGGACTCGGTTTCCCAGTCGACCTGCACCGCGGCGATGTCTTCGATCGATTCCACCAGCCGCTGGTTGCGCAGGTAGCCCAGCACCAGGTGCTCGGGCGCGCCGCCCAGGGTCATCAGCGTGACCAGCTCGCGCTTGTCGAGGTAGACCGTCAGCGGACGCTCGCCCGGCAGGTAGGCCGCGCGCACGCGGCCCTGCTCGTCGACGACTTCAACCTCTTCGATCAGGGGAACGGCTGCCTGGGTAAGCTCGGGACGCAGGGTCATGACGAGGGGCTCGGGGCTGCTGGTGAGGGCCCCGCGCCGCGCGCGGCGTGCATGGGGCTGTGGTTACGGCGCCTTTGCAGGAGATTGTACCGCGCCGGCCGCGGCTGGTTTGGCATCGGCCGCGGTGCTGGCCACGGCTGGCGCCGGGGCGGCAGGCGCAGCGGCGGTCGGCGCCACAAACGGGCCCGGATCGGCACACGCGGCGGCTTGCGACGGCGCGCGGGCTTCCTGGCCGTGGGCCTTGCGCTCGGCGAAGTAACGCGCCGCGGTCTTGTCCTGCGCGCGGCACAACTGGTAGGCGGCGATCTTGTCGGCCCAGGCGGCGCGCGCCTTGGTCTCGGCGGCCTTGGCCTGCTGGGCCTCGGTCGGCGGCGGCAGCTTGGCCAGCGCGCCGGTGGCAAGGGTGGCGCCCGCGCACAGGGCAACCAGCGTCAGGGTGCGTGTCTTCGTCATCGTGGGTTCCGCATGGTCTGGTTGGCGCCGGCCTCAGGCTTCGCCAGGGGTATGCCGGGTGCTGCGCCCCGCGGCGGCTTCCGGGCTGGCCGATCGCTGGGCCGGGATCTTGCCGGACTTGATGTCGTCGTACCAGTGCTCGTGGTGCTCCCTGGCCCAGGCCTCGTCCACCCAGCCGTCGCGCATGGCGCGGTAGGCGCCTTCCATGCCGACCGTGCCCATGTAGATATGGCCGCACGCCATCGCGATCATCAGCACGGCCGAGATCCCATGGATCACGTTGGCGATCTGCATGGTCGCGCGGTAGTAGTCCATGCCCGGCACGATCATGTCCAGCACCCAGCCCGATGCCGACAGCACCAGCCCGAACACGAACACGCCGATCCAGAACCACATCTTCTCGCCGGCATTGAAGCGCCCGCTCGGCACATGCTTGCCGGATGCCAGGCCGCCAAGGCTGGTGACCCAGCGCATATCGTCGCGGTTGGGCAGGTTGTCGCGCACGAACACCACGAAGGCCACGATCACCGACAGCGTGAAGATCGGGCCGATCACGTTGTGCAGGTTCTTCAGCACGTAGGTCAGCCAGCCGAACAGCATGTGGCCCATCAGCGGCAGCAGGAAATGCTTGCCCAGCAGCAGCACGATGCCCGACACCGCCAGCACCACGAACGAGATCGCCATGGTCCAGTGGACGATGCGCTCAAGCGGCGTGAAGCGCTCGATCATGCGGCCGGTGCGCGGCGTGCGCAGCGGGATGGTGCCGCGCCAGAGGAAGAAGCCCAGGATGGCAAGCGGCACCACCAGCAGCAGCCAGCCGCCCCAGACGGTGATGACGCCGTTGCGGAACAGGCGCCATTGCTGCCCGGTGCGCTGGATCAGCACGCCCGCTTCCTTGTCGGGCAGGCTGCTGTAGTGGCGCTGGTCGGAATTGACCTCGCGCCAGACCGGCGCATTGTTGCCGGGCTGCGTGACGGTGCGCTGCTGCTGCGACTGGGCCTCGGCGGCGATATCGCGGCGCGGTATGTTGAAGATATTCTCGGATGCGATGCCGGCCAGCGGCTGGACCGGGTGCGTGGCCGGGTTGTTGGTGTCGGCATTGGCCTGCGCGGCGGCCGGTGCCGGCGGTGCCGAGGCCGGCGCCTGTGCGGCGGCGGTGCCGGCAAAGGCCGCCAGCGCCAGCGCGCCGGCGCTGAGCCAGCGCCGCCAGCCTGCGCGGCATGCATTCTGCGACGGCGTCATGTGCACTCCTTCGGATCGTCGAGGGCCGGCGCCCGGCTGCCGGGGCGGCCCAGCTGCAGCGCCTTCATTGCGTGCGGTTGTACTCGTTCTGCAACTGGTTGCGCTGCCGAATCTGGTTGTCCCAGCTGGTCTTGTCGCCCTGCTTCCAGCCCTTGGCCACGAACGGATCGTCCGGGGCGCCCTGGAAGGCCTGGGCGTCAGCCTTGCGGTGCGACGGGCCGATGGTCTGCGGCTTCTCGCCGCAAGCTGCCAGCAGCACGCCGCACAGCGACAGCAATGCAACAACGCGGACGCGGTTCATGACGCTTGCCCTCCCGGGGCCGCGGGTGCGGCCGGTGCGGCGGGCGCCGGCTGTGCCGGTTGGGCCGGCTGGGCCGCGCCGCCCTTGGCGGTGCCGTAGGCCGTGCCCCAGCCGAACACGTCGCCGCCGGTGCCGCGCTTGATCACGCGGTTGCGCAGGATGTCGGCAATCACATCGCCGTCGCCGCCCAGCAGCGCCTTGGTCGAGCACATCTCGGCGCACAGCGGCAGCTTGCCTTCGGCCAGGCGGTTGCGGCCGTATTTCTCGAACTCAGCTTCCGAGCCGTTCTTTTCCGGGCCGCCAGCGCAGAAGGTGCACTTGTCCATCTTGCCGCGCACGCCGAAGGTGCCGGTCGACGGGAACTGCGGCGCGCCGAACGGGCAGGCGTAGGAGCAGTAGCCGCAGCCGATGCAGACGTCCTTGTCGTGCAGCACCACGCCGTCCTCGGTGCGGTAGAAGCAGTCGACCGGGCAGACCGCCATGCAGGGCGCGTCCGAACAGTGCATGCAGGCCACCGAGATCGATTTCTCGGCGCCGACCATGCCGTCGTTGACGGTGACCACGCGGCGCCGGTTCACGCCCCAGGGCACCTCGTGCTCGTTCTTGCAGGCAGTGACGCAGCTGTTGCACTCGATGCAGCGCTCGGCGTCACAGATAAATTTCATGCGTGCCATGGTGTCCCTCTGCGCTTAGGCAAACCGCTCGATCTGGCAAACGGTGGTCTTGGTTTCCTGCATCATCGTCACCGAGTCATAGCCGTAGGTGGTGGCCGTGTTGACCGCCTCGCCCCGCACCACCGGCATCGCGCCCGCGGGGTAGTAGTCCTTCAGGTCCTTGCCCTGCCACCAGCCCGAGAAATGGAACGGGATGAACGCGGTATCGGGCCCAACCCGCTCGGTCACCAGCGCGCGCACCTTGATGCGGGCCCCGGTGGGCGTCTTCACCCAGCAGAAGTCACCGTTGCGGATGCCGCGGTCGGACGCCGCGCGCGGGTTGATCTCGACGAAGTTCTCCTGCTGCAGTTCGGCCAGCCACGGGTTGGAGCGGGTTTCCTCGCCACCGCCCTCGTACTCGACCAGCCGCCCGGAGGTCAGGATGATCGGGAACTTCTCATAGACCTTGTTCTCGATATTGCGCTGCTGCACCGACTTGTACAGCGTCGGCAGCCGCCAGAACGCCATCTTGTCGTCGTGGGTCGGGTACTTGGCGACCATGTCCGGGCGCGTGGAGTACAGCGGCTCGCGATGCTGCGGGATCGCGTCGGGGAAGTTCCATACCACCGCGCGCGCCTTGGCGTTGCCGAACGGATGGCAGCCATGGTTCTTCATCACCACGCGCTGGATACCGCCCGACAGGTCGGTCTTCCAGTTCTTGCCTTCGGCCTTGCCCTTCTCGGCATCGGTCAGGTCGTCCCACCAGCCCAGCTTCTTCAGCAGCACATGGTCGAACTCCGGATAGCCGGTGGTGATCTCCGCGCCCAGCGAGCAAGAGCCGTCCTCGGCCAGCAGGTTGACGCCGTCGCGCTCCACGCCGAAGTTGGCGCGGAAGTTGCCGCCGCCGTCCATCACGTGCTTGCTGGTGTCGTACAGGTTGGGCGAGCCCGGGTGCTTCAGTTCCGGCGTGCCGTAGCACGGCCACGGCAGCCCGAAGTAGTCGCCGCTCAGGTCGTAGCCGGTGACCGGGTCCTTGCCCGCCTTGCAGCGCAGCGTCTTGACGTCGAACATCTGCATATTGCGCATATGCGCCTTCAACCGCTCCGGCGACTGGCCGGTGTAGCCGATGGTCCAGTTGCTGGCGTTGATCTCGCGCAGGATCGATTCCGGCTCAGGCTCCATCCAGGTACGGCCGGCGCGCTTGACCTCGATCAGCTTCATGTTCTTCGACAGCTCCTTGCCGAAGCCGAGCCGGTCGGCAAACGCCTGCATCAGCGTATGGTCGGGCATCGACTCGAACAGCGGCTCGATGACCTTCTCGCGCCATTGCAGCGAGCGGTTCGACGCGGTGCACGTGCCCGAGGTCTCGAACTGCGTGCAGGCCGGCAGCAGGTAGACCGCGCGGTTCGGGTTGACCTTGTCGCCCTCGGCCGGCGGCATGTTGGCCATGGCCGCGGTCGCCGACGGATAGGGGTCGACCACCACCAGCAGGTCGAGCTTGTCCAGCGCCTTCTTCATCTCCAGGCCGCGCGTCTGCGAGTTCGGGGCATGGCCCCAGAAGAACACGCCGCGCACATTGTTGTCCTGGTCGATCAGCTCATTCTTCTCGGTGACGATATCGATCCAGCGCGACACCGTGGTGCCGGACTTCTCCATCATCGCCTGCGACACGAACTGCTTCTTGATCCATTCGTAGTCCACGCCCCACACCGCGGCGTAGTGCTTCCACGCGCCGGTGGCCAGGCCGTAGTAGCCCGGCAGCGAGTCCGGGTTGGGGCCCACGTCGGTGGCGCCCTGCACGTTGTCATGGCCGCGGAAGATGTTGGCGCCGCCGCCCGACACGCCGATATTGCCCAGCGCCAGCTGCACGATGCACGAGGCCCGCACGATCGCGTTGCCGATGGTGTGCTGGGTCTGGCCCATGCACCACACCAGCGTGCTGGGGCGGTTCTTGGCCATGATCTCGGCGACCATCTTCACCTGCGCCTCGGGCACGCCGCAGACTTCCTCGACCTTGTCGGGGGTCCACTTGGCCAGCACCTCTTCCTTGACCTTGTCCATGCCATAGACCCGGTCGTTCAGGTACTTCTGGTCTTCCCAGCCGTTCTGGAAGATGTGGTACAGCATGCCGAACAGGAACGCGATGTCGGTGCCCGAGCGGATGCGCACATAATGCTGGGCCTTGGCCGCGGTGCGCGTGTAGCGCGGGTCGACCACGATCACCTTGCAGCCGTTCTCCTTGGCGTGCAGCAGGTGCAGCATCGACACCGGGTGCGCCTCGGCCGCGTTGGAGCCGATATACAGAGCTGCCTTCGAGTTCTGCATATCGTTGTACGAGTTGGTCATCGCACCGTAGCCCCACGTGTTGGCCACGCCCGCCACGGTGGTGGAGTGGCAGATGCGCGCCTGGTGGTCGGTGTTGTTGGTGCCGAAGAACGACACCCACTTGCGCAGCAGGTAGGACTGCTCGTTGCTATGCTTGGACGAGCCGACGAAGAACATCGAGTCCGGGCCGGTCTGCTGGCGGATCTCCTTCATCTTGGCGGTGATCTCGTCCAGCGCCTGGTCCCAGCTGATGCGCTGGTACTTGCCGTTGACCAGCTTCATCGGGTACTTGAGGCGGTATTCGCCGTGGCCGTGCTCGCGCAGCGCCGCACCCTTGGCGCAGTGCGCGCCCAGGTTGATGGGCGAATCGAACACGGGCTCCTGGCGGATCCACACGCCGTTCTGCACCACCGCGTCGACCGCGCAGCCGACCGAGCAGTGGCCGCACACGGTGCGCCTGACCACGATGCCGGTCTTGCCGTCGGCGGCCGCCTTCTTGTCGTCGGCAGCGTCCGCCTTGCGGATCAGCGTCAGCTGCGAGGCCGCCAGCCCGGCACCGACGCCGATGCCAGAGCGCTTGAGGAAGCTGCGGCGGTCCATGGTCGGCATTGCGCCGGCCAGGCTGGCCGCGAGCCGTTGCGAGAGTCGGCCGGAGGCTGCGCCGGCAGGTTCAGGCCGGTTGGCCAGGCCGTCAGCGAGGCGGGCGGATGCGCCCTGCGCCGCGCGTTTGCGGGTCAAGATCATGTCTCACCTCAGATGCGGACGCCGGTTGCGTCCGGTTGCAGGCGGCGCGGCAGACCACACCGCCCTGGGCAGCTACACCAGCGTGGTCCGGTAGTACTTGCGGATGTGGTCAGAGACCCGGTAACCCTTGCTGTCCGACGGAGGATCGGTGGGTTCCGGCAGAGCCGTGGCCTGGCCCGGCATGGCCGGACCGCGCGCGGTCAGCGCTGCCGCGCCCGTAGCGGCAGCCACAACTCCAGCGCCCGCGAGAAACGTGCGGCGCGCGACCCTGGTTTGCTTCTCTGTCATGTGGGGGCTCCTCGGCTGACAAAGCCCGATGGATTTAGCCGTTATGCGTTGTTATGCATATTCTAGATTCAACTAGCGGGAAAGACCATGATATGCGCGGGTTTTTCCCTACTTTCCAACTCATTTTCGTGTAAGCGGCTGCCTTGGCCTCGCGGCGCTAAAGAAGCCCGCAAGCGTGCCGATATTCAATGCCCGCGCTCAATGCATCTCGAGCGCCACCGCCTCAACGCCGGCAAACGCGCCCAGCAAGCCGGCCACGCCGCGATAGAAACGCGCCTGCGGGTGCGCCGTCACTGCATCGCACAATCGCTCCACCCAGGGCTGCAGGTGCTGCGCATAGAAGCGCTGCTGCTCGCCCAGGTTGGACACCGCCAGGTCGTCGCCCGCCACCAGGAAGCGCATCACCTCGCACAGCGTGGCGATATGGTCCTCGGTCTCGCTGACATCTTCATGACGCTCCAGGCCGTAGCGGGCGAGGTCTTCGCGCAGCGCCACCAGCGGGCGCTCGTTCAGGAAGCCGGTCATGTAGAAGGAGCCGTACAGGAACACATCCTGCCGGCCCACGCCCACGAACAGCAGCCGGTACTCCTCCTCCGCCTCGGCCGCGGTGGTCTCCGATGCTGCATCGCACAACGCATTCCACGCCTTGCCCAGCACGGTGTTCGCGTCATCGCCCACGGCGCGGTTGGCGGCGATGTGGTGCAGCAGCGCGGCGTCGGGCGCGTGGTAGAACAGCGTGGCGAGCAGGCCGTAGAGGTCGGCGCGGGCGGTGTCTTCGGCATCGTCGGCCGGCGGCGCGGCGGTGAGCTGGATCGGCTGGAAATCTGTCATGTCGTGATGATTTGTCCTGGGTAGCCCCGCCGCCGTCAGCGCAGCGTGGCGCCGGTGGCGGTTCCCGTATCGCGCTCTATCATGTCGATGACGCGGCAGTCAGGGCACATCTTCAGGCGCTCGGCCGCGGCGCCGGCAAAGGCGGGATGGCCGGCCAGGCGCACCAGCATCGACTCCACCATCTGCGCCGTGCCGAACGGCTTGGCGCAGCGGATGCAATGGAACGGCTGGGTCTCGTTGAGGGTCACCGGGCGGCGCGCCGCGTCGCCGGCCAGCAGGCGCGGCACCAGGCTGATGGCGTCTTCCGGGCAGGTCTTCTCGCACAGCCCGCATTGCACGCAGTTGCGCTCGATAAAGCTGAGCACCGGGCGCTCGGGATTGTCGCGCAGCGCCTGCGACGGGCACGCGCCGACACAGGCCATGCACATGGTGCACTTGCCCGTATCCACTGCGATCGCGCCGATCGGCGCGCCGGCCGGCAGCGGCACGCTTGGCGCGGGCACCGGCGCGTGCCGGGCCAGGTGGTCCAGCACAAAGTCCAGCATCTCGCGCTTGGCCGCGACCGGGCCGAACGGCGCCGGCGGCAGCGCGTTGCGGCCCGGGCGCAGCGCCGCCAGGCCGGCATCCAGCGCCGGGGTATCGGCGGCCTCGACCAGCGACAGCACCTCGCCGTCATAGCCCAGGCCCGCCAGCAGAGCGCGCCCGACCGCGATCTGCTCCAGCAGCGCGGTGCGGTACTGCGGTGCCTCCTCGCCGGTCAGCAGCACCGCTACGCGGCTGGCGCCCCAGCACAGCGCGGCGAGCCACAACTCCAGCCCGGCCGAGGCCGGGTGGAACAGCGACAACGGCATCACATTGGCGGGCACGCCCTTGGCCTTGCCGCCGCGGGCGGAACGGCCCAGCGCCAGCAGCGCCGGCGTGCCATATTCCTCGCCATGCAGCAGCACCACCGGATCGCGTGCGCCGGCCCGGCGGTACGCCGACAGCAGCGTGCGCAGGCGCGCGCCGGTCACCTCCGGCCCCGGGTAGCCATAGCTGATGGCCCCGCTCGGGCAGACGGTGGTGCAGGCGCCGCAGCCCATGCACAGGTTGGGCGTGACTTCGATGCGCCCCTTGCCGTCATGCCAGCGCGAGCCGATGGCCTCGGTCGAGCAGATGTCGATGCAGGCGGTGCAGCCGGTAGTCTGGTTGCGGCCATGCGCGCACAGGTTTTCCTTGTAGCGGAAGAACCTGGGCTTCTCGAACTCGCCCACCAGGCCTGCCAGCAGCAACGCCTGGGCCTGCTGGCGCGCGGCATCGGTGCCGGCGTGCAGGTAGCCCTGCGGCGGCTGGTGCATGGTGAAGGCAGGCGTGTCGCACAGGTCGAAGACCAGGTCGAAGCGTCCCTGCACTGTGCCCTGCGGGCGGTCGAAGTCGATCGCCGCGGCGGCGCCGCAGGCGCGCACGCAAGCACGGTGCGAGCGGCAGCGCGACAGGTCGATCTGGTAGCTGAAGTCGATCGCGTCCTCGGGACAGGCGTCGATGCAGGCGTTGCAGCGGGTGCACAGGTCCAGGTCGATCGGGTTGCTGCGGCCGGCACCGGTCTCCCAGCTGGCCTCGAACGCTCCCAGCCAGCCTGTCAGCGAGGCCAGCCGGCCGCTGTGAACGGGATAAGCGCGCGCCGCCGGCTGCGCCGCGGCGCCTTCACGCCTGTCGCTGCCGGTCAGCAGCACCGTGACCTCCAGCTGCATCGCGGCCAGCCGCTCGGCCCACGGCAGCGCCCGCTGGGCCGGGCCCAGCACCAGCACCGCGCCGTCGGAACGGTAATCCACCACCGGCACCGGGTCAGGTTCGGGCAGCGCGGCCACGGCCAGCAGCGCGGCGATCTTGGCATTGGCGGTCTTCGGGTCGCGCCGGGCGCCCTGTGACCAGCCGCCGGTCTCGCGGATATTGACGAAGCGCACCGGCGCGGTCACCACCGGGCGGCCATCGCTGCCCTGCGCGGCCTGCGCTGCGACTTCGGTAAAGAGCTGGCGTTCCTGGGTGCAGGCGACGATGACGTCGTCGGTGCCGTCGAGCGCGGCGGTGAAGTCGCCGATCTCGCGCCGGCACAGCAGGCGATGGACCTTCAAGGGGCCCTGGTTGGCGTCCTTGGTTGCTTCGGACAATGCCGCCCCGTCAAGCGGCATGGTGTCGTTGCAGTTGCAGATCAGCGTCGGCATGGCGAATGCGGCTGACCGGCCCGGACGTCCTTCTTGGTGAGGGGTCTGCGGGTCGGCGGATTGTGGGGATGCCTATTGTAGGCTGCGCTGCACCTGTGAGGCTACGCGCATTTATCCGGGTCTTGCAGGCCCTGTTCTGCGCTTTGACTTACAGTTTGCTGCGGCGTTTCGATTGGTGCGGGTATGTCCGTAGTGTCGGCGGTCTCGCCGGATTCGGCGAACTCGGCGGGCGCCGCCGGCGGTACATCCACAGGCCCCGCGGCGGCGGCCGCGGCCTGTGCCGCCGCGCGTTCCTCGTCGGTCGGCTCGAACAGGCCCAGTGTCTCGGACTGGCGCAGCTGGCGAAGGATTTCCGGCGGGATCGGATCGGGTTTGCTGTAGTCGTCGATATAGATGTCGAGCCCGTCCATCACGTTGAAGTGCGGATCGGCGAACAGCGTCTTCAGCGCCGCGCGCTTGACCGACTCATCCACGCCGCGGGCCACGAACCGGGCGATCTCGTCGCCGGGGCGCAGCGCGGCCACGTCCTCCAGCGTCGGGGCCGGTACCTGCGGCGCTTCGGGTGCTGCGCCGGTGGTCACGGGGACGGCTTCGGCATGCGCTGGTGGTGCCGGCTCTGCCGGCACGGGCACGCCCTCCCGCACCGCGGCCTTGCGGCGCGACCAGCGCGACAGGAAGGACGAATCGCTCATCGGCAGGGCAAGCTCAGGTCGTCAGGATCAGTAATCAGTAGCGGGCGCGGTCTTCCGGCGCCTTGAAGGATTCGGGCCGGCGCCGCTGCTTGGGCTCGGGCCGGTAGTGCTGGTCGACATAGGCCTGCAGCCACTCGCGCTGCTCGGGCGCCAGCGGCACGTTCTCGACGGTCTCGCCGGCATCGAGCCAGCGGCCAGCCTCGTTGTACGACAGCGTCACGGTCATCGGCACCGGATGGGCCTCTTCGCCAGGGACTTCGTCCTCCGGCATGCGCCACAGCACGAACCAGCACGGCGTGGTCGAAGTCAGGTTCAGGTAATAGCCTTCGCCCTGGTCGCGGAACAGCGTCACCTCGAACCCCGGGTACAGCCAGTGCGCGCCGTGGGCGTCGTGCTCCAGGCACACGGGGTGCGTGCCGAACTCGCCAAGGTCCGGCAGCACCGCGTCCAGCTCCCACTTCCACGGCTGCCAGCGGTTGGCCAGCGCGACCTTGCGCATCACCACCGCCATGGTCACGGCGGGGCGGGCAGCGGGTGCCGGCAGGTCGGGGGCAGGCTGGCTTTCCATGGTTGCTGCGCGCGGCGCGCGCTCAGGTGTTTTGCACCACGATACTCGGAAACTTGCTGGTCATGTCGCGCGCCTTGTCGGCGACCTTGATCGCCACCTTGCGCGCGATGGCGCGGTACATCTCGGCCACCGGGCTGTCGGGCTCGGCCACCACGGTCGGACGGCCGGAGTCGGCCTGCTCGCGGATCTGCAGGTTCAGC